>CAMFET010000034.1 GCA_945949475.1 uncultured Phascolarctobacterium sp. | reverse complement strand
GATGGTGCCGATATTCAGATGGGGTTTAGTTCTTTCATATTTAGCTTTTGCCATTGTGAATTTCCTCCTTAAGGTTCTTTAAAACTAGGCTTAGTTGGTGCCTTTGTTTTTAGCAATGATTGCTTCAGCAATGTTCTTGGGAACGTCTTCGTAGTGGTCAACTTCCATAGAGTAGTTGCCACGACCTTGAGTCTTGCTGCGCAGGTCGGTTGCATAACCGAACATTTCAGCCAGCGGAACGAATGCATGAATTACTTGTGCACCGTTGCGAGCTTCCATACCTTCGATGCGACCACGACGAGAGTTTACGTCGCCGATTACATCGCCCATGTATTCTTCAGGAACAGTGATTTCTACTTTCATGTAGGGTTCCAGAATAACCGGGTTAGCTTTTTCAGCACCACTTCTGAAGCCCATGGAGCCGGCAATCTTAAATGCCATTTCAGAAGAGTCGACTTCGTGGTAAGAACCGTCGTATACAGCTACAGCGATGTCAACCATGGGATAACCAGCAACTACGCCGTTTTCCATAGCTTCCTTAACGCCTGCTTCGATAGGAGCGATGTATTCCTTAGGAATAGCGCCGCCAACAACTTTGTTTTCAAACAGGAAGCCTTCGCCAGGTTCACGCGGAGTGATTTCCAGCCAGCAATGACCATATTGGCCTTTACCACCGGACTGACGAACAAATTTACCTTCGGATTTAACAGCTTTGCGAATGGTTTCGCGATAAGCAACCTGCGGGTTACCAACAGTGCAGCCTACTTTGAATTCGCGCAGCAGACGGTCAACAATGATGTCCAGGTGAAGCTCGCCCATACCGGAAATAATGGTTTGGGAGGTTTCAGGATCAGTGTGAACACGGAAGGTCGGATCTTCTTCTGCCAGTTTTTGCAGGGCGATGCCCATTTTTTCCTGGTCAGCTTTAGTTTTAGGTTCAACTGCAACGGAGATTACAGGATCAGGGAATACCATAGATTCGAGGATGATCTCGTTTTTCTCATCGCAGAGAGTATCACCGGTAGTGGTGTCTTTCAGACCTACAGCAGCTGCGATATCACCGGAGTAAACTTGTTCAATTTCTTCGCGGTGGTTAGCATGCATTTGCAGGATACGACCGATACGCTCGCGTTTACCCTTGCTGGAGTTATATACATAAGAGCCAGAGGTCAGGGTACCGGAGTATACGCGGAAGAATGCCAGCTTACCAACGAAGGGGTCGGTAGCAATCTTGAAGGCCAGTGCTGCGAACGGAGCATCGTCGGAGGACGGACGCTCGTCTTCTTCACCGGTTTCAGGATTTACGCCTTTGATATTCGGGATATCAGTAGGAGCGGGCATGAATTGGATTACAGCGTCCAGCATCGGTTGAACGCCTTTGTTCTTGTAGGAAGAGCCGCAGCATACCGGAGTCATCTTGCAAGCGATGGTTGCTTTGCGGATACCAGCGATGATTTCTTCCTCGGTCAGCTCTTCGCCTTCCAAGTATTTCATCATCAGCTCGTCATCGCTTTCAGCAACTGCTTCAATCAGAGCTGCACGATATTCTTCAGCTTTTTCCTTCATATCTTCAGGAATTTCGATGAATTCTTCTTCTTTACCCAGCTTATCGTCATAAACGATTGCTCTCATTTTGATGAGGTCTACCATGCCTTCGAAGGTATCTTCGTAGCCGATAGGCAGTTGAATGGGAACAGCGTTGGCATTCAGACGGGTTTTCATCATATCAACTACGCGATAGAAATCAGCGCCGGTGATATCCATTTTGTTTACATATGCCATACGAGGTACGCTGTACTTGTCAGCCTGACGCCATACGGTTTCAGATTGAGGTTCAACGCCGCCCTTAGCACAGAAAACTGCAACAGAGCCGTCCAGAACACGCAGGGAACGTTCAACCTCTACAGTGAAGTCAACGTGGCCCGGAGTGTCGATGATGTTGATACGATGTTTATCAAATTGTTTCTCAGAGCCTTCCCAGTAGCAGGTGGTTGCAGCAGAGGTGATGGTGATACCACGCTCTTGCTCTTGAACCATCCAGTCCATGGTAGCAGCGCCTTCATGAGTTTCACCGATTTTGTGTACTCTGCCGGTATAGAACAGAATACGTTCGGTAGTAGTGGTTTTACCAGCATCGATGTGAGCCATGATGCCGATATTTCTAGTTCTCTCAAGCGGAATTAATCTGCCCACTTCTTTATCCTCCTCAAATTAACTGAGACAGGTCATTACCAGCGGTAATGAGCAAATGCTTTGTTTGCTTCTGCCATCTTGTGGGTATCTTCACGTTTTTTAACAGCTGCGCCAGTGCCATTGGAAGCATCCATAATTTCACCAGCTACGCGCTCGTACATGGTTCTTTCACCACGCAGACGAGAGTAGTTTACCAGCCAACGGATACCCAGGGTGGTTTTACGATCAGCGCGAACTTCAACCGGAACTTGGTAGTTAGCACCGCCAACACGGCGAGCACGTACTTCCAACAGCGGCATTACGTTTTGCATTGCTGCATCGAAAACTTCCAGAGGATCTTTACCAGTTTTTGCACGAACCAGGTCGAATGCATCGTATACAATACGTTCTGCAACGCCTTTTTTGCCGTCGAGCATAATTTTATTGATAAATCTAGTTAAAAGCTTAGAACCGTACACCGGATCCGGCAGTACGTCTCTTTTAGTTACAGGGCCTTTTCTCGGCATGTGTTTCCCTCCTTAGGATTAAATCATTCTTAATGTTTTCTTGAAATTATTTCTTTGCTTTAGCACGTTTTGCGCCGTACTTAGAGCGAGATTGGTTGCGGTTAGCAACGCCTGCAGTATCAAGAGCACCGCGAATGATATGGTAACGCACACCAGGAAGGTCCTTAACTCTTCCGCCTCTGATCAGAACAACACTGTGTTCTTGAAGATTATGGCCGATACCCGGGATGTAAGCAGTAACTTCGATGCCGTTGGTCAAACGTACACGAGCTACTTTACGCAGAGCAGAGTTAGGTTTTTTCGGAGTAGTGGTGTAAACACGGGTGCAAACGCCACGCTTTTGCGGGCATTCTTTCAATGCCGGTGCAGTAGATTTGCTCTTCAGAACTTCTCTGCCTTTGCGAACCAATTGGTTAATTGTAGGCATATCGGCACCTCCTTTCCAAACAATTAGATTTTAATGATTATAAAAACTTGACTATTGCCAAGCCCTTATCAAGGTTTAAGTACTGCGGCAGCTGCGGCCTTTACGTTGATGCTGCAGGCTCTGCCTATTTCCAGCATGCTCTCCGTGGTTACGGTGGGCACATGGTTTGCTTCGCACAGCTCAAGCAGCTTTCCGGTAACTCTTTCGTCCGCATCACAAGCGATGTAGACTACCTCAGCCGCCTGCCTTGCTACAGCCTTTTGCGTCTGCTTCACACCTACGGTGCGCTGCTCAGCCTGCTTCAAAGCTTCAAGCGTCATTGGGTTACCTCCTTCATCGAGCGCATAGCTCTCCCGCGATACTCGTATATTGTAACATCTTATACAAAGCATGTCAACACCTTTCGGCAATTTTTTTCAAAATTTTAGACGTGCTAAAAGGCCTATTAATGCACGTCTTGTTTTCCACGCAGCCAAGTGTTTCAATATCCCTGCAATGGACATTTCCTTCTGCTGCGGACAGGCTATTGGCATCACAATCAAAGGCTCAGGCATGCATATTTTTTTGCTCGAAAGCCTCAAAAGCTCTATAGTTTTACGCTTTTAAACGAAAAACCGCTATGTCTACATACTTGCAGCATAGCGGTTTTCTACATTATTTTATTCGTTTAGAAAATTCGGCACCAATTGTCTTATTTAGTGCTCTCTTTCTTGGCAGGGCTAATCATTGCAACTACAATATAGGTCACAATGCACACAATCCATTCCAAATAAATTACGTTGGGGAAAATGCGCACTGCAGGACAGAATTTGTACAAAATGATAGTTACAAGGCCTGCCAGTAAGGTCCAGAAGCCAGCGGCTTTAGAAGTATAGCGCGGGAAGAACAGAGCCACGAATACAATCATGGTGAAGGCAGCAGTCAGTGCTAAGCCAATCATAATCGTACCCAAAATACTCGAAACCGTCATCGCTAAGCCCAGCGTCAAAATGCCGCTGATCATTACGCACAGACGGGTTACCATCAGCTGCTTTTTATCATCGCAAGTAGGATTAATAAAGCGCTTATAAATATCGCTGGAGAACAGGGTACCAGCACTCAAAAGCAGGTTGCAGGCAGTGGAAACATCCGCAGCCCACAGAGCAGCCAAGGTAACACCTGCTACCAAGGGCTGCAGGCCCACGATTACTTGGGGCAAGGCCAGAGCAGCCTTAACCTCGGGGAACATAGCTTTTGCTACGATACCCAAGAAGGCAGCCAAAACGCCAACAGGAAGCATAATAATACCGCCCCAAACGAAGCCTTTTTTCGCAGTTTCGGCATCCTTAGCACCCAAGGAAATTTGCAAAATGCTTTGCAGGGAAAGGTTTACAGTGATCAGGGTTAAGCACCAGCTAGCAATGGTCACAGGGCCAACGCCATCGATAAAGCTAAACCAGGGTACATTGGCAGGCAGTGCTGCAGCCAGATTATCCATGCTGCCAATTTTATTGAACTGGATTACGGTTGCAATCAAAATGCCTACATAAATAAGGATAATATTTAAGACGTTGGACAAGGACGCGGACCACATACCACCGATGAAGGTAATACCAATAAAGGTGATGGCGCTAACGATCATACCGCTTTGGAAGTCGAAAATATCCGGCAAAATTGCGTGCAGGATACTACCGCCAGCGATATATTGCAGGGAAATGATAACTAGCTGAATAACGATTTGGCACAATACGCCCAAAATTACCGCACCGGTACCATGATGACGTTCGATAAGCTCGGTAATAGTGGTGATATTTTGCTCACGGTATTTTTTAGCCATGAACAGGCCCATGACAATAGCACCCAAAGCCCAGGCAATGGTATACCAGCCAGCGCTCAGACCCACGCGGAAAGCGTGCTCGGATACACCGATGGTGGAAGCGCCACCTACAGCCAGACCGATAATAGTAACGCAAATCAAGGGCGCCGACAGCTTGCGTCCGGCAAGAGCATAGTTTTCATTATTGCCCTCACTACGTTTTTTAGCATACCAGGAGATGCCAAAAAGGGCAGCAATGTACAGAATCAAAATTACAAGTGAAACAGGCACAAAAAAACCTCCTTTACAATAAAACATAACTGACACTTAATTATAGCCCATTGATTAATATTCGTCAACGAATTAAAGAAAATTTGACAAGGATTTTTCACAATTAGCTGTTGACAAAGTCTCCGCTTTTATGTATAATATCAATGTTGCTTGATTAAGCACCATGTGGCCTCATAGCTCAGCTGGATAGAGCGTTTGACTACGAATCAAAAGGTCGCAGGTTCGAGTCCTGCTGAGGTCACCAAAAGAAAACGTATGCTCGCACAAAACAGTGCGAGCTTTTTTATATTGCATGCTTCCTGCTTTATTTACAGATTATTCACTTGACATTCTCCTGCCTCTTATCTAAAATTATTATGTAAAATCTAGGTAAAATTTCTAGTATTAACATATAATTTTTAAGGAGGTTCAAATTATGAAAAAAATGACTACTGCTATCGTAGCTGGTTTGGCCACTCTTGCGTTTTCTGCTAGCGCTTTTGCAGCCATTAGCGCAGAAGAAGCAAAAGCTATCGCTGCTAAGGAAGTACCCGCCTCCAGCACCCATATCCTGACCAAAGCTGACCGTGACAATTTCACTCCCTATTTTGAAGTAAAATTTTATGATAACGCTACCAATACTGAATACGAGATTGAGGTACTGCAAAGCAACGGCGCTATCAAGGAATACTCCATGGATATTAAGCCCATGATGGGTAGCCGCAAGGTAGCACTTAGCGCTGCTGATGCTAAAAATGTGGTTTTAAAGGATTATCCCCAAGCTGCTTTTACTAAGGTTGAATTAGACAGCGATGACGGACTTTATGAATACGAAGTAAAATTCACCGCTCCCGGCCTGCGCGGCAGCTACACCATTAATCCTGAAACTGGTGTAGTATACGAAAAAGAGCTAAAATATCAATTCTAATATTGAGCCAAAACACAGCAACACCGCTATCCCTAGGGACAGCGGTGTTTTTGTATTATAAATATTCCTCATTATCCTCGCCTAGGCGTGGGGCTCGTTTGCGCAAGGAGGCTGGCGTTTTGCTCAGCTTCATAGCAAACCCCAGCTGCTGGTAGGCACCCAGCTCCTCGTCCTGCACTGTCAGCACCATTTCGTTAGCCTGCGTCTGCTCCGCTGCCACAGCCTCGGCAAAATCGAGCACCGGCGTTACGCAGGTATCCTTACCCGCCAAATACGTCGTCCACTCCGACATTGTGCGCTTTGCAAACTCCTTTTGCAGCTGCTGCTCTAGATAAGGATGATTTTGCGCATCATCTACCAAATCAATCATGTCTTCACGCTCGAGCGCCCGACACAAATTGCTCCAAAACTTCTTCTCCAAGCAACCTACTGATACATAGCGACCATCCTTGGTAGCATAAATATTGTAGTTAGCATTAGCACCGGTAAGCCAATTATTCCCCCGCTGCGCCACAAAGCCGCTGCCAAAATACAGGCTGGCTGCCCCCGGCATCAGCGTCATAGCTACATTATAGAGGGAAATATCAATCTCCTGTCCCTCACCCGTGCGCTCCGCATGCCGCAAAGCAATCATAATGGCCATCCCGGCAGACATTGCCGCGTTCATATCGGCCATCAAAACACCGGGAATTGCGGGCTTGCCCAGCTTATCCGCCTTTCCCTCACCGCTCATAGCCGTGATGCCCGCTAGGCTCACATATCCGATATCATGGTCCGCCTGCTTGGCCAAGGGACCCTTACTGCCATAGCCAGAGAGCGAGCAATAAATAATCTTGGGATTAATTTTGCTAGCCACCTCGTAATCAACGCCCAGCTTCTTGAGTACGCCGGGGCGATAGCTTTCTACCACTACATCAGCAGTGCGTACCAGCTCCAAAAACTTTTGCCGACCCAGCTCACTTTTCAAATCAAGGGTTACGCTCTTTTTATTGCGGTTCAGCTGCAAATGCCAATAGCCAAAATCCTTAAGAAAGGGCGGAAAGGTGCGGGAGTAATCACCCAGCTTCGGCTCCTCGATTTTGATGACCTCCGCCCCAAAATCGGCCAGCAGCATAGTGCAGTAAGGACCGGGCAACAGCCGCGACATATCTAGAACACGAATACCTTCCAATGCTAACATGCAAAGACCTCCCTCCGCAATATAAGCTTACACTACTTGGAAAATATAAAACTTAAGGTAATATGTTTCAGGAACATTCCAGAGAATGGGATGATCCGGCGCTTGTTGCCGCGCTTCAATTTGCCGCAGGGACACGTTGGCATCACGAGCAGCATCCTTGAGCATTTCCACAAACAGTTCCTCCTTCATAAAATGGGAGCAGGAGCAGGTAGCTAAGTAGCCGCCCCGGGGTAATAACTTCATAGCCTTA
>CAMFET010000033.1 GCA_945949475.1 uncultured Phascolarctobacterium sp. | reverse complement strand
GCCACACCCATGTCATGCAGAGTGTGGATTTCGCCATCAGAGGCCACATCAAAGCAGGAGCCTAATTCAGCCATCACTCGCAAAATTTCCGGATGCGGATTTGCCTTAATCGCATAATGCACCTTCACGCGCGGTAGA
Source organism: uncultured Phascolarctobacterium sp. (assembly GCA_945949475.1). Classification (GTDB taxonomy): domain Bacteria; phylum Bacillota; class Negativicutes; order Acidaminococcales; family Acidaminococcaceae; genus Phascolarctobacterium_A. The sequence continues at coordinate 7,437 of CAMFET010000033.1, read as the reverse complement.
TATTTACGTAATACATTATAGCTTTTCTTGACTTCCTTCAAAGAAAGCACCAATAGTGGCGTACCAAATTCAGCTGCTAATTTTTCCACAGCAGTTTGGCTTAATTGAAAATACTTCTCTTTTTTCATGCCCACTCTCCCCTTGCCATAGCATTTATTTGTTGTTTAGATTGTACCACAATCACGAGAAAGTACAATAGGAAAACGCAAGAAAATCGTCATTTTTTGAGGAGTTTGCAATTTTTTCACGTTAATCACGGATTGGGAGCTATTGTAGCCCAAAAACGCCTTTTTTGCTTAAAATTAACTAGATAAAATTATATACTAAAACGAAAAACCGCTACGACGCCTGCAAACATCGTAGCGGTTTTCTTTATCTCTAGGGAAAGGAGATATAGGGATAACAGGATTAAATTATTCTGCTGGCTGCTGAGCGTTTTTAACAACAGCCTTAGCAGCCTTTTCGAACTTGCTGCGCGCCAGCATCACAAAATGACCACACCCGCAGCATTTCATGCCAAAGTCCATGCCGGTGCGAGTAATTTCCCACTCATCGCTGCCACAGGGATGAGCCTTTTTCATCTTTACCACATCACCAACATGCACGGAAGAAGCGGCTAGCATTATTCCAGTCCATCCAGGGACATAATATCGGTTACTTCGTAGCCAGCTTCGCGAATTTGCTCAATAATATCCAAGCCATTATTATTCAGACGGCAGCGAATAGTGATTTCCGCAGTGCCATTGCCACTTTGCAAGGTAGCCAAGGAGATGATATTGATGCCATCCTCCTTCATAATGCTGGTGATTTCAGCAACAACGCCAACCTTATCGGGAGCAATAACGGTGAAGCGAGTGCAGCTTTGGTTTACGCCCATCATTTCTACAAAGGAGCGGAACATATCGCTACGGGAAATAATACCACAGAGCTTGCCATCACGACCCAAAACAGGCAGTGCGTTAACCTTGCGCTTATACAGATTATAAGCTACATACTCAATGGTATCCTCGCTATCCACTGTTACCACAGTGCGGCTCATAATATCTTTAACCTTCAAGCGGCCTAAGAGATAATTAGCCTCATAGCGAGACAGAGTGGAGCTGTCGCTAGGAGATGCCTTGCCAATATCATCCACAGTAATCATACCACGTACACGAGAAATATCGTCCACTACCGGCAGGCTATACAGCTTTTTGCTGCGCATAACCTCGCGAGCTTCCAGCATGGACTGATCCTCACGCACGGTAATAACGTCTTTAGTCATAAAGTCTTTTACTAACATGAAAATGACCTCCTCTTGTTAGCCGCCCAAATATGCCTTGCGGACTTCTTCGCTGCTTGCCAGCTCTTGAGCAGTACCGCTTAAGGTAATGCGGCCGGTTTCCAGAACATATGCTTTATCAGCAATGGACAATGCCATATTAGCGTTTTGTTCTACCAAAAGGATGGTAGTACCGCCAGCATTGATTTCTTTTATTATATTAAAAATTTCCTTAACCAGCAAGGGGGCAAGACCCATGGAGGGCTCATCCAAGAGTAATAATTTTGGACGGCTCATCAAAGCACGCCCCATAGCCAGCATTTGCTGTTCACCACCGGAAAGAGTACCGGCGATTTGATACTTACGCTCTAACAAACGCGGGAATTTTTCAAATACATCCTGCATATCCTTGGCAATGCCGTCCTTATCCTTGCGCAGATAAGCACCCAGCTCCAGGTTTTCCAAAACAGTCATGTTTGCGAAAACGTGACGACCTTCGGGCACCTGACACAGGCCCATGCCAACGATTTTATGAGCAGGTACACCGGCAATATCATTACCTTCATACAGGATTTTACCGGTTTTGGGTTTCATCAGACCGGAAATAGTGCGCAGGGTTGTGGACTTACCTGCGCCGTTAGAACCAATCAGCGCTACAATTTCACCATCGGGAACATCGAGGCTGATGCCTTTAATGGCGTGGATAGCGCCGTAATAGACATTAATATCTTCAACTCTTAACATTAGTTGATAACCTCCTCGCCCAGATATGCTTCAATTACACGACTGTTGTGTTTAATCTCTTCCGGAGTGCCTTCAGCGATTTTCATACCATATTCCAGTACATAAATGCGCTCGCACACGCCCATAACCAAGCCCATATCATGCTCGATGAGCAGGATGGAGAGGTCAAATTTATCACGAATCCAACGAATCATTTCCATCAGCTCGTGAGTTTCCTGCGGGTTCATGCCAGCAGCAGGCTCGTCCAACAAAAGCAGCTTTGGCTCGGTAGCCAATGCACGGGCAATTTCCAGACGACGCTGTTTGCCATAGGGCAGATTCTTTGCAACCTCGTTGGCTTCGCCCTCCAGATGGAAAATTTTCAGCAAATCCATCGCCTTTTGGGTGATGAAATCTTCTTCGTTTAGATATTTTTTATCGCGAATAATAGCATCGACCAGATTATAGGTAACGTGCATATTATAAGCAATTTTAACGTTATCGATTACGCTCAGCTCGGAGAAAAGGCGGATATTTTGGAAGGTACGAGCCATGCCCAATTGGGTAACCTGGTAGGATTTCTTACCACTGCTCTTTACACCATTAAAATATACATCGCCCTCACTGGGAGTATATACGCCGGTAATCATATTAAAGGCGGTAGTTTTGCCTGCACCGTTCGGACCGATAAGACCAATCAGCTCTCCCTTGTTAATGTACATGGAAAGGTTCGATACGGCGCGCAGACCACCGAAAATCATGGATACATTATCTACCTTCAGCAGCTCTGCCATTGCTCTTACCTCCAAACTTAAACATCTTGCGGCTCAGCTCTTCGCTACCGAACAAGCCTTGCGGACGACGCAGCATCAAAACAATCATGGTGATGGAATAGATAACCATACGCCATTCCGGATAGTCGGACAGATAAGCAGAAATGAAGGTCAGGAGCGTTGCGCCGGTGATAGCACCAGTCATGGAGCCCAAGCCACCCAAAACTACCATGGTCAGAATATCAAAGGAACGCATGAAGGTGAAGGATGCGGGATGCGCCAGGAAGAAGTAATGGCTAAAGAGGCAGCCTGCAGTGCCTGCGAAGGATGCGCCCAGAGTGAAGGCCATTACCTTATACTTAGTAGTGTTAATGCCCATGGTATCGGCTGCGATTTCGTTTTCACGAATTGCCAGGCAGCAGCGACCCAGAGCGGAGTTTTTAAAGTTCTTAATGAAGAAAATGATGGCCATCATAATCCAGAAGGTATAAGCGAAGGTAGTCATACGGGGGATACCCATAAGGCCGGAGGCACCGCCTACATAGTCGATATTAAGAATGCAGATACGGATAATTTCGCCAAGACCTAAGGTAGCGATAGCAAGATAGTCACCATCAAGGCGCAGGGTGGGCAAACCAATCAGGAAGCCTAAGAAGCCTGCACAAACAGTTGCTACAACCAGGCCCAGCTCAAAGGGCAGGCCCAGCTTAACGGTGATGATAGCACCGGTATAAGCACCAACAGCCATGAAGCCGGCATGACCAATGGAGAACTGGCCGGTATAGCCGTTAATCAGGTTCAGGCTGACTGCTAAAATGATGTTGATACAAATCAGGATGATGTTCAATTCCCAGAAGGGGCCGATTACTTCGGCCAAAATCAGGCCTTGAACAACTGCAAAGATAATTACAGAAGCGATAAGGGCTTTTAAATCAAATTTTCTAATCGGATTCATACTAAGCACCTCACACTTTCTCACGAACATTCTTACCTAACAAGCCGGAGGGCTTATAGAGAAGAATAAGAATCAAAATACCAAAGGCCGCTGCATCACGGAAGGTGGAGGATAGGAAGCCACTTACCATAGCTTCTACTACACCCAAAATGATGCCGCCAATCATAGCGCCGGGGATAATGCCGATGCCGCCCAGTACTGCAGCAACGAAGGCCTTCAGGCCGGGCATCATGCCCATCAGCGGGTCAATGGAGTTATAGTAAACACCTACCAGCACGCCGCCAGCTGCTGCCAGAGCACTGCCCAGAGCAAAGGTGGTGGAAATAACGCGGTCAATGTTGATGCCCATCAGTCTTGCAGCATCAGCATCAAAGGATACAGCGCGCATTGCCTTGCCGGCTTTGGTTTTGTTTACGATGTAGGTGAGCACTGCCATCAAAATAATGGAGCTCAAAAGGATAACCAGCTGTTGGCTGTTAGCAACCAAGGGACCCATGTTATAAACAGTAGCATTGAATACTGCGGGGAAGGTGCGAGGTTGCGGGGATACCAAAAGAATCATGCCGTATTCCAAGAAGAAGGATACGCCGATTGCGGTAATTAGGATTGCGATACGCGGTGCATTACGCATGGGGCGATACGCGATACGTTCAATAATGATACCTGCGATTGCAGCACAGGCCATAGAAAAGATAATTGCAGGAATAAAGGGCAAGCCCAAGGTAGTGGTTGCATAGAAGCCGAAATAGGCACCCAGCATATAGATATCACCATGTGCGAAGTTGATGAGCTTGATGATACCGTATATCATGGTATAACCTAAGGCGATCAGTGCGTAAATACTACCAAGAGATACACCGTTGATCAGCTGCTGAAAGAACTGATGCATAAAGGTCTCCATAATTTTTCCTCCCTAGAGATTTAAATTTGCCTAAGCGGGACACGCTTCTTGATAAAACGAGGCTGTTGTCACACAAAACAACAGCCTCGTTGAATTGAACTAGTTAAGACTACTTGTGTTACCTATCAGGGATTAACTTTAGCTTTGAAGGTTTGAACGCCATCTTTGTGCTCGATGATAACTGCGCTCTTAATGGGGTTGTGTTGTTCGTTGAAGGTTACTTCGCCGGATACGCCCTTGAAGCCAGCAATTTTAGCCATTGCAGCAGCAATCTTTGCAGGTTCAGCGGATTTTGCATCTTCCATAGCTTTTGCTACCAGCAGAGTGGAGTCATAAGCCAGAGCTGCGAATACGTCCGGGTTGCCATTGTAAGCTTTCTTGTATTCAGCAACGAAGGATTTGTTCAGGTCGGATGCGTCATCAGGAGAATACAGGCTGGAGAAAATGGTGTTGTTCAGAGCAGCTTTGCCAGCGATTTCCGGCAGTTTTGCGCTATCCCAACCATCGCCACCGGCCATGGTAACGGTGATGCCCATTTCACGAGCTTGTTTAACGATCAGGCCAACCTCTTGATAGTAACCAGGAATATAGATGAAGTCAGGAGCAGCTGCTTTAATCTTGGTCAGGGTTGCTTTGAAGTCGGTATCCTTTTGCAGATAAGCTTCTTCAGCTACAACCTCACCACCCAGTTTTACAAAGTTTTCTTTGAAGAATTGGGTCAAGCCTTTAGCATAGTCGGAGGTGTTATCTACCAGGATAGCAGCCTTTTTAACCTTCAGGTCTTTGAATGCATAGTTTGCCATTACAGTGCCTTGGAACGGGTCAATGAAGCATGCACGGAAGTTGTATTCTTTGGTTTTTTTGGTTTTCGGGTCCACAGTTACGTCCGGGTTGGTGCCCATGGGAGTGATGCCCAAAACCTTAGAACCGTTGTTAATTGCGCCTGCTGCGATAACAGCGGAGGATTGGTTAGGACCAATAACTGCTACAACCTTATCTTGAGAAACCAGCTTTTGCATACCGTTGGTTGCTTCAGAAGCCTCGGATTTGGTATCAGCTACAACCAAGGAGAGCTTTTTGCCGCCCAAAACGCCTTTTTCGTTGATTTTCTTCAAAGCAAGGTCAATACCATTCTTAGAAGAAATACCGAAGGAAGCGCTGCCACCGGTCATTTCCAGCAAAGCGCCAACCTTAATGGTATCGCCTGCTTTGCCAGCATCCTTGGAGCCGCCACAGCCTGCCAAAGCGCCCATAAACAATGCGCCTGCTGCGAAAACTGACATTAATTTAGTTAATCTTTTCATGGTTTATTCCCCCTCAAAAATAAATAATATATAGTGGGGCTTGTGGATTTAGCCAAGCCCCTTTTTAACTTAATAAATAAACCGTGGATAAGGAACACTAACTAATTACTTTATGAAATTTTTAAACTTATGCTTGGATTACAGAGCGATCTTCTCTTTCAGAGTCGGAACGCCACCTTCCAGGCTGATGATCAATGCCGGCATAATCGGGTTATGGTTAGCATCGAAGGTCATCTTGCCGCTTGCAACCGGCAGGTCCTTGGTTTCAGCAATAGCCTTAGCCAATTTAGTACCATCGGTGGTGCCAGCGCGTTTGATTGCATCAAACAGAACTAAGCCAGCGTTGTAGCCTTGCATAGCGAAAATATCAGGATCTTTTTGATATTTAGCTTTGTAGTCAGCAATGAATTTTTGTACGGAAGGATCCTTGTCCTGTGCAGAGAAAGCGGATACATAGTAGCAGCCCTTCAGAGCATCTTTACCAGCGATTTCAGCCAGTTTCGGGCTTTCCCAGCCGTCGGAGCCCATCATGGGAACGGTGATACCGATTTCACGAGCTTGTTTAATGATCTTGGAAACTTCTTCATAGTAACCGGGAACATAAATTGCTTCCGGATTGGTTGCTTTAATCTTGGTCAGAGAAGCCTTGAAGTCAACGTCCTTGGACAGGAAAGCTTCCTTAGCAACAATCTTGCCGCCCTTGCCTTCCAGGGTTTGTTGGAATACAGAAGCCAGGCCTTTGGAATAATCGCTGGAGGAGTCGAACAGAATAGCTACGTTCTTAACCTTCAGGGTGTTGCTAGCAAAGGTTGCCATTACTTGGCCTTGGAACGGGTCGATGAAGCAAGCGCGGAACATGAACTCTCTTACCTTGCCATTGTCAACGGTAATGCCAGGTGCAGTTGCAGAAGGCGCAATGTGAGGAATCTTGTTAGCAGCGGTAATGGGAGCACCTGCTGCTACGCAGCCGCTGGTTGCAGGACCAACAACAGCAATAACCTTATTTTGGGTTACGAGCTTAGTAATGGAGTTACCGGATTCAGAAGGCTCAGATTTGTTATCGCTTTCGATAACTTCAATCTTTTTGCCATTGATACCGGTCTTGTTAGCTTCGTCAGCAGCCATTTTGAAACCGGACAGAATGGATTTACCATAGTTAGCAACGTTACCGGTCAATTCGAAGGATGCGCCAACCTTAATGGTGTTGCCAGTGTCAGCAGCTTTCTTTTTTTCTCCGCCGCAACCGCTCAGTACGGATGCGAATACCATTGCAGCAAGTGCAGCAGTGGCGATTTTTTTCCATTTTTTCATTTTGATTTCTCCTTTTCCCTTGTAAATACAGCGTCATTAGGAGCAGGCTTACGGTCTATCGCATATCCTAATAACTTATGGTACTCATTATAGCCACAACACTACACTTTTGTCAACGATATTTTTCATGTTTTCTGTATACTTGGTGTCAGATGTGAAAAATTGATACATTTTTAATGATTTTCATTTTTCTGTACGTATTTTGTGGA
>CAMFET010000032.1 GCA_945949475.1 uncultured Phascolarctobacterium sp. | reverse complement strand
CCCGATTTGTCACGAGCGAAGCGAAGTGAGAAATCGAGAAGGTGGAGCTTTCGCAGAGCATGCGACCGAAGAGGGAGCATGCGGAGCGTGATAGATAGCTGCCGTGGTATGATTATGAGCCGACTGAGGATAGATAGCTGCTTATTAGAAAATCATTGTTTAAATTAACTATTCCATTTACCTAAAAATGAGATATAATTATATAGAGAGAAGTATTAGTGTTTATCCTTATGTGGAGGTGATGATTTTGTCAATTACCTGTAATACATTATTAGAGGCAAAATTTTTTAAATCCATAGAGTTAAGAGCTGGCTCATCAGGCTTAAATAGAGTAATAAGCTGGCCTTATATAGGACAAACACCTAGCATTACTGAGTGGGTACATGGGGGAGAGCTTTTATTTATAACTGGCGTAGTGCATGAGGCAGCAATGCTACCCAATGTACTAGAAGAATGTATAAGTAAAAAATTAGCTGGCTTGGTTATCTTAATTAGTAATGAATATATTAAGGATATACCTGATAACATTCTCAAAAGGGCGGATGAGGCACACTTTCCCGTGTTTTCTATGCCTTGGCGTTTAAAGCTTATAGACGTTACCAAAAAGCTTAGTAATTTAATTATAGAAGACCAAAACCGAAATAGAGACATCAAGGAATTTTTGAATCAACTATTATTCGACAATTGTGCAAGTGAAGATATTCTGTTAAATAGAGCTTCTAGAAATGGCATTAGCTTGCCTAAGTATAGCTTTATTGCCTTATTAGCTTATTATGCCGAGGAGAGTGAGTTAGAACCAAAAGAAAAGCTATGTATAGAAACAAGCAGGTATTGTCAATTAAAAAATTTGCCCTGTTTTACAATTATCTATAGCAATTTTGTTATTTTGCTTTCTGGCGCCCCGACAGTGGCAGCTACTAAAAGGGTTATGCAGGCCATAGAGATATTTCAAGAGGAACTTATGACTAAAGAACAAGGAGTTTGCTATTTGGCCTTTGGTAATATTTATTCCGATATATCGTGCTTGAGTGCTAGCTTTCAAGAAGCGAGGTATGCTTTAAAAATAATACAGTACTTATCTGGGAAAAAGTGTATACATTATAGTAATTTAGGTATTTATGGTTTACTATCGCATGTAGATGATAAAGCTATATTAAAGTATTTTTATCAAAGTAAGCTTAAGCAGCTCTTAAATGAAGAAATAACTTTAATGAATGATAGCTTATTGAATACTTTAAAATACTATCTATTATCTCAAAACAATGTCTCAAAGACTGCAAGGATGATTTTTATGCATCGGAATACAGTTATGTATAGGCTTAAAAAAATTCAGGAAGCTTTAGAAGTGGATTTGTCAGATCCTAATACATGCTTTGAGCTTTATTTGGCTATAATTATTAAAGAATTAATAGATAAAGAAGTATAATCGCATTTATAGCAGCCCTTATGATATTTTAGATTAGCAATTATTAGACCTTGTTATCTTTTTAAAATGGGGTTATAATATAGCTTGTCATATCAACATAAGGGTGATTACTGATGGATAAACAATATAAATTGGGTGTTTTTTATGGTTTGTCAGCATATTTAATTTGGGGTGTGCTGCCTATCTACTGGCGCCAGCTTCAACATGTGGATGCTATGGAAATTTTGGCAAGCCGGTTTCTTTGGTCAGTAGTGTTTGTTTTTCTGTTGTTATTGGGTACGGGAAAATTAAAGGTTTTTGTTGAGGAAACGAAGGCTATTTTTAGTACTTGGAAGACGAGCATTTGCATGATCTTGGCAGCAATTACGATAAGCTTTAACTGGGGAATTTTTATTTGGGCAGTTGAGGTAGGCCGTATTGTGGAGACCAGCATGGGCTATTACATCAATCCTTTGGTGAGTGTGCTTTTTGGGATGCTCTTTTTGCATGAAAAGCTGGATAGACTGCAAACACTTGCTGTTGCCTGCGCAGCTGTGGGTATTGGTGTGATTGTTGTCAAGAATGGCAGCTTACCATGGGTATCTGTTAGCTTAGCAGCCACCTTTGCTTTATATGGCCTTTTAAAGAAGCTTATTAAGGCACAGGCGTTAACAAGTATTATGCTAGAAACCTTGCTGATATCGCCGCTGATGCTCTTCTATCTATATTATTTGGGACAGCATGGAGGCAATGTGTATCAAAGCTGTGATAAGAGCACATTTTTTTATTTGATGGGCGCTGGGATTGCTACGGCCACACCACTTTTGTTTTTTACAGGCTGTGCTAAGCTTTTGCCGCTCTATATGGTGGGCTTTATGCAGTATATCGCTCCTTCCATTACTCTATTAATTGGTATTTTTATGTATGGAGAGGCTTTTACGCTTACTCATGCGGTGGCTTTTGGTTGCATTTGGTTAGGTCTAATTTTCTTTACCATTTCGCAGCTACGTCGTATTTAATAGACTAGTGGATAATTCTTATTAATATTTTCAATAAGGATAACAATCCGTTCAGTTTTAATATGTGCATTTTGGTGGTGTCAAAAACAAAAATTTGGCGCCACATTTTTATTTTCAGAAAGCTTTAACCGCATGGTTGCGCGGTTTTTTGAAGGTAAGCAACAAATAATATCCAAAAAGGGAGGAGACAGAAAAAATATGCGTGAAGGGACTATTGAAGTACAGATGTCCCCATGTATTTGTAGAAAAAACATGGGGCAATACTATATCTAGGGCTGTGGAAAGTTGTGATTAATAATCCTTAAACTTATCCACAGATTGTGTATAACATGTTGATAAGTTTAGAAAAAGCGCTTAAATAGGCACTTTTACAAGTGGAAAACAAGTGGATAACTTGTAGATAGGTGAAAGTTATGCACAAAAACTGTGGATAAGTATGTGGATACTGTTGATAACCTTGCACTAAATATCCCTGAGGCTAGCCAAAAAGAGCTTTTAAAGCAGGGGAGGATAAGTGCATTTTGTATACAAACGCAGGTTTTTTTGCAAAGATTGCAGTTTGAGCTTGCTTTATGGACAGTTTTTAGAGATAATAGTATTATGACAATTTATGTGCAAAATTGGAGGCAAAAAAATGGCTATCAAACAAGTAGTAGCAATGAATGTGCTGCAGGAGGCTGCAGCTGAAGTAATAAAGGCATCTGTGTGTGCTGTGGATGGTGGTTGGCTAGCTTTGGTGAATACTGAAGCAGGTAAACGCTTAGCAGTGGTTGTTGATAAAGAGACAGCTATGACCGGTATGCTTAAGGAAACAGAGCTTAAGGAGATAGCAGGCAGTAAAGTTATTTTGGCGGCCTTAAATGCTAATAATGCTGCTGTGGTGCGTCGTTTTGTAAAATGGGCTGCACCCAGTGCCTGTGGTACTAGAGGCACCAGTGTGGGCTTTAGCGATTGGCTGGGCTGTGCTGATGCTTTTGTAGTGGACTTATTTGCTAAGCGTCAAATAAAGCCCGTCCTTGTAGATTACACTCCTGAGGATAGTGCTGCCCTGCAGCGTAATTTTCTGGAGGCTGTGGATACTGCAACCTGGGGTGTACTCGAAGCTGGCTATAAGGAAGGCTATGGTGCGAATGCAGCAGGTCTGAAATCTGAGGAAGAGATTGTTAAAGCTCTGCTTTATGGTTACAGCATGATTGGCTTTGATTGCAGCGAAAAGATTAACCTTGCTATTGAAAAGCTGTCTGATGATGAGGTTGAAAAGCGCTTCTATCAATTCAATGAAGCATTCTGTGCTGCTGTGAACGCATCCTACTTAAATGCAGAGTTTAAGGTGGGTAATAATAAGATTAAATTTGAAGAGAAAGAGCTGCACCGCATTGTTTTAGAATACGGTGAAGCAATTATGCATATTCAGTTCATCTATAATTCCTATTTAAAGAACACCCCCTGGGATATTGATTTTGAGCTGACGCTGTCTAAGCCCGGCAAGCTGCTTACCCCGCAGGAGCATTATTTGATTGCCAATGAGCTGGAGCGCAATGGTATTAAGCTGGCTGCAATTTGCTTGGATCCTCTGAATGAAAAGGAAGCCTTGGCAGATAATTTGCAGCTGCACTGCGACATTGCTTCTGCCTTTGAGTATCGTCTGAGCTTCCGTAATGCGGAAATTGGCTTGTCCGACCCAGCTGCCGCACTGAAATACACTAAGGGCAAGGTACATTTCAAGCTGAACAATATCCTGTGGATGAGCGCTGTGAAGCTTATTGCTGCTACTGATGCAGAGCTTTACGCTAAATTGGCCTCTGTTGCTGGTGTAGAGCCAGTGGCTGCGGACTGCATTTGCGGCACCGACGCTTGCAAGGCTTTTGCACTGAGCTATAGCAAGGTGCTTAATCCTAAGGAAGGTAATCTGGCTGCTGATATTAAGGCCTTTTTGCAAGCACATAAAGATGCTTATGCTGAGGCAGTGCGCGCAAATGTAGGTAGCTATTTAAAGAATCTGTAAAAATTTAATGTTATTAAAGCCTGCTGATGTAGTTCGGCAGGCTTTTGCTTTGAAGGTATGAGAACAAAGCAAGGCTCTGAGAAGGGAATAGACGAAGGAGAAAAAAGGACGAGTCTCTTGAAAGAAGAAAAATTGTATAAAAGTACACTGAAATGAAGCGTTAAAAATTTACATAAGGAATTTGTCTTTTTATGATGTACAAAAATCACAAAATGTTCTCTATTGAGGTATAGAAAAGAAATTTCTAAAATTTTTTGCGAAAAGAGTTGACAATCTATAAAAAAAGGAGTATAGTATCAGTAATTTCAAATCGACCCTTAAAGGTGATGATTGGGACCAAAGATAAGTGTGAAGTCTTAGAGAGCCGGTGGTTGGTGTAAACCGGTACAGAGCCTTATTGATTAAATCACCCATGAACTCGTCAGCAAAAACCTATGGTGAGTAGACTGATGCGCAGCGGATGCGTTATTTCCGAGCCGGTTGATGGACTGGTGCTAAAGTAATAAATTAGGGTGGTACCGCGTATTTACGCCCCTACTTGTGTTGTACAAGCAGGGGCTTTTTTAGTCCATCATAAGCTGTAAGGCAGTCATGAAATAAGGGAAAAGGAGCGTTAGCTCCATAGAAAACAAGCTATTTAAAAAAATATATAAACAAAAACAAGAAAAGAGGTAAATTAAAAATGGTACAAATGTATTATGACAGCGATGCAAATCTGGAATTATTGGCAGGTAAAACCGTAGCCATCATCGGCTATGGCTCCCAAGGTCATGCTCATGCTCTGAACCTGAAGGAAAGTGGCGTGGATGTAGTTGTAGGCCTGTATGAAGGCTCCAAATCCTGGGCTAAGGCTGAGGCTGCTGGCCTGACTGTTATGACTGCTGCTGACGCTGCTAAAAAAGCAGACGTTATCATGATGCTGATTCCTGATGAGAAGCAAGCTGCAACCTACAAAAAAGATATTGCTCCTAACCTGACCGCTGGCAAGGCTTTGGCATTTGCTCATGGCTTCAACATTCATTTCGGTCAAATCGTTCCTCCTGCTGATGTGGACGTATTCATGGTTGCTCCTAAAGGCCCCGGCCATTTGGTACGCCGTACCTACACCGAAGGCAGCGGTGTTCCCGTTCTGGTAACCGCTTACCAAAACCCCACCGGCAAAGCTCATGACTTGGCTCTGGCATATGCTAAAGGCATTGGCGGCACCCGTGCTGGCGCTTTGGAAACCACCTTCCGTGAAGAAACTGAAACCGACCTGTTCGGTGAGCAAGCAGTTCTGTGCGGCGGTGTTTGCGCACTGATGAACGCTGGCTTTGAAACTCTGGTAGAAGCTGGCTATGAACCCGAAAGCGCTTACTTCGAATGCATGCATGAAATGAAGCTCATCGTTGACCTGATGTATGAAGGCGGCATGGCTAAAATGCGTCATTCCATCTCCGATACCGCTGAATATGGCGATTATGTAACCGGTCCTCGCATCATTACCGATGCTACCAAGGCTGAAATGAAGAAGGTTCTGGCTGAAATTCAAGACGGCACCTTTGCTAAGAAATGGCTGCTGGAAAACCAATGCGGTCGTCCTCAATTCAACGCTATGCGTCGTCGCGCTGCTCAAACTCAAGCCGAAAAGGTTGGCGCAAATCTGCGTAGTATGATGTCCTTCCTGAAAAAGAAATAATTCGGGTAAAGAGCTAAAAGGAAAATAAGGGAAAGCATTACTTGGTGCGCTACAGGCAGCGTAGAGAAAAGAAAAGCTGCCCAGCACGAGTAAACAAGCATGATAAAACCGCTTACTGACAATCAAAAGAGTCAGTAAGCGGTTTTAATTTGCATATATTTAGCTTAAGCCGATGAATAGGTTTATACTTCTCCCTCGTCCATAATGCCTAGCTTGCGCTTCCAATAACGGGAATAGATGGCAGCCAAGGGGTTGTGTCCTAACAATCTGTCCTTGACCACCAGATTAGTTACGGGACCGGGGCAGTTCATATTGAAGATAGCATCATGACCTACGCACAGGCCGCAGGAAATAAAGAGCTCCACACCCTGCTCGGCCAGAAAACGTGCTTGGAATTTGGGGTTACACATGGCTTCATGCTCCAACTCCGGCTTAACTTGCTTGAGACCCAGCTCTTTTTTGGGAAAGCTACAGTTTTTGCAGCATACGCTATAAAACTCGAAGCCCTGCTGCTCAAAATATTTGGCTATATAGCGTGCCTCCGCATTCAGGCCAATACAGAAGGCCATCCCTAGCTTTTTATAACCCATAGCCTTGGCAAATTCAGCCGTTTCCTGCAAGCGGCAAATATTACTATAAAAGGTGCCCTCCACATAGGCTGCAGCCTGCATTAGCTTTAGCTCTGCCTCGGTATAAGCAGCCTTAACCTCAGTGTGGGGGACGCCGGTGCAGTTCACGCCTTTGGTATAGCAGGCATGGGTTGGACAGGTTGCGCATTTACACTTCATAAGAATACCTTCCTTCCATGGATATGATTTTTGGCTGCTTATATCCTATCATATGAGATGTTAAATATCAAATTTACTAAGGAGAATTTCCCAAGAAAAAGCATGCCGCGTGATTTTGCGTAAAAAAGAAAAATTTCTGCATGAATTTGCTCAAAAATGATTGACTTTGCGCAATTCTGGGTATATGATATTGGCAAAGGAGAAATATTATGCTAACAGAAGAACGTTTCGCAAAAATTGTCAAAATAGTAAACCAAGAGGGGACTGTAACCGTGCTGGAGTTGGCACAGGCCATTGGTATTTCTGAATCCACTATTCGCAGGGATTTGAACCAACTGGATAAGCTGGGCCGGATTCGTAAGGTACATGGTGGCGCCACAGCTGCTGTGCTTATGTCCGATGGACATGAACGTAATATGCAGGAAAAATATAGCCGCAATATTGAGGAAAAGCGAGCTATTGCAGCTTACGCTGCCACTTTGGTACATCCCAATGATTTTGTGTTCTTGGATGCCGGTTCTACTACGGAGCAGATGGCAGAATACTTGGAGGAAAATACAGCCTTTTATGTAACCAATGGTATAACCCTAGCTCAAAAGCTGGCGGCTCGAGGCTTTAAAACGATGCTGTTAGCCGGGAGAGTTAAGGCTTCCACGGATGCAGTTATAGGTATGGAAGCGGTGGCTTCTCTGTCCCAGTATCATT
>CAMFET010000031.1 GCA_945949475.1 uncultured Phascolarctobacterium sp. | reverse complement strand
ATAACAAAGCCGCCTTTGCCTTATTCCACAACCACGGCAGTACCGCTCACACTAAAAATATTATACACTAAAAATCACTTATGAACACCGCTTTCAACAAAAATTTCCTTATTATTATGGAATCTATTTTATATTATTACACACTCTACTCTTATTGAACCACTTCTACTAACTCACCCTGACTTCTCAGCCAAATATCTATGCCGCTTCCAAAAACCTCAGCGGTGAGCAAATAACCCTTCTCATTATGGTCAATAATCTCTGCGGTGGGCAGTCTGTCCAATACTGGCTCTGGATTAGGCCCCTTATAATAAAATTTTAGCTTCTGCAGCCTGCCACCATACATAAACTGCACCCGCTTACGGAACTCGCCCTCCTCAAATCTACTCTCGTAGGGCACATTATAATGCCTATCTGTAACCTTGAGGCTCTCAATTCTATCTATCCTATAAATAGTAGGAAAAGGGTCATTTTCAACCTCGAACTCAATTTTCTCTTCCTTCTGAGGTACAATAAACCCAGCCAAGTAAAAATAAAACTCCGAAAACATGACTCCGGCTGGGCGTAGCACCCTATGCACAAGGCTTCCATCAGCAGGCTTGCGGTAGTCAATCTCTACCTCCTTATGCTCCCTTAAGGCCTCGCCCAAGCGCCACATGGTCTCTAACACCTCTTTGTTATGACGAGGTGGCACATAATGAAAGCGCTCATTACTAATCAAGCCATTAACATAGCTCTTGCACTCCTTGGGCACGCAGCAATCGATGAGCTTATCCAAAATCGGGTCCAGCTCAGCTTTAGAAAGAGATCTGCTTTCCAGCAATATTTTCAAAACTGCAAAAACCTCTTTATTACTCAGCACGTTTCTTAAGGGTGGCACAAGCTTATAGGCATTATGCTTTTTATCATAAACTAATTCCTGCACTACTCCACTAGCATCACTCTGGTTATGAAAAAATGCCCGCAAATCCTCAATATCACGCTGAATGGAGCGCAAAGAACATTTGTAATGCTCCGCTTCCTCCAATTTATAGAGCACCTTGCCCTCAGCCAGCCTAGCATACATTTCCAGCAGCCTATCCTTGCCAATTCTGTCTTCAGCCATTTTTACATCTCCCTATAATTTATCCTCAAAAAACCTATTTCTCAAAGCGATTATATCCGTTGCAAAGGAATAAGTGCCATCACTTTGACGCAGTGGATAAACCTTCTCTCGCAGCCACTCATAAAACTCCTTGCTTTCCTCATCACCAAGCTGCCATTTGGCCTTGATTGCCCCATGACGCAGCGTTGTATCCGCAACCTGACGTAGCTTTTTCCATTTAGAGTAGTAAGAAAGCTTAATTTTTGTCATAAAATGATTCTCGTCCTCGATGACAAAGCCTTCGATATGCTTGCCTTCATAAAGATAATCGCTCTTCATGCTCGCCTTGAGCCATTTATATAACTCATCCCAAGAATTAAGAGTAAAGGCCAGCTTCTTTACTTCCACTCCCAACTGTTCTGCCAAAGCGCAAAGCTCATCATAGGAGCGATGCTTAAAGGTCATATCATTCTCGATGATTTCCAAAAGTACCACATGAGGCCTATCGTATTCAATAATATGGGGATCCTTGAACGGCTCAATACACTCAAAAATTACAGAGCAGTTGTTATCACGGACAAAGGCTTCCAAAACAGGCATCTTCTCCTTCAGCTGCTGAGCCAAGGTATTATAGAAAATATTAGAATAAAGCCCCAGCATATCACCTTTGGACGTAATAATCATCTGCTTTTTAGTCTGGTCATAGCCCACAATTCCCAAAAAACCATTAACCTTTACATAAGCCTGCACTGGAAACACAAGATTATCTCGCAATGCCTTCAGCCTTGTTTCCGGTCGCTCCTCAAGATTAAAGAATTTGTCGTAGCTGCGGGCTACGATTTTTTCTTGCGCTCTATCGATAAACAAGCCCCTGGCCCTGCAGGTAACTTTATCCCAGGCCTTGTTATAGAAGGCTTCACGGCTGAAGTTGAAGGAAGAAATACTGCCAAAGCTGCGCTCTTTGATATAAGGATTGCCACTGAAGGATTCTAAAAGTTCATGAATGGTTTGAGGATTATTGTTCACCACTGCATCCTTATTAGTCTTAACCCTAGGAGCATATTCCAAGGCATTACCAATGGCCACAGTAGCAAAGCCAGCTTCCGTAAGCTCCAAAGCCCTGAGCTGACCACCCAGCTCCACTCCGCCATCTAGATTAAAACAATGCTCATTGACCTGCACGGGTACGCCCTCGTAATTACGGTGACCATGGACCTGATACTCATTTTCTTGAGCGAGCTTCGCAAAATTTATATCCACATCAAGCCCGTCCTCATATTCGCCCGTGCCATAGAGCATCTCAGCTGTAGCAACAAGCGTAATATTTTCCGGCATTTTGGCTAAGCCTCCATGAGTAGCCAGTACCTTTTTACCATGATATGTATATAAGAAGCACTGCCCAAGCTTACGATAAAATCCATACACAGCCTTGCGCGTTAGTCCCGCCTTAGCCAGCTCCTCTGCCGTCTGCAGGCGAAATTCGCGGGAGCCAGCTCCATCCGCTAATCCATAATCACGCAGATTTATCTCGTGATTACCTTCAAGCACAGTTACGTTTTCCATGCTAGCTAGCTTCAGCATCAGCTCCATAACCTGAGCATTCTCACTGCCGCGATCAAGGTAATCACCAAGAAAGATATAGTAATTTTCAGGATCAATTTCTTCAAGATACTCCGCCAAAGGCTTATAACATCCATGTATATCACCAATATGCACAATCTTTTTGTATTGAGAAAGGTCCTTAGGCACATACCAGACTTTGCCGATTTCATCAGGCTTAATTACAGTAATACCTGCTGGCACTTTATTATCCTCTAGCTGCGCGTACATCCTCTCAATAACGTAGTCCGGCACCTGTTTATACTCTTCACGCAGGAGGTTACGTCTTTTTGCCTCAGCGATAGGCAGATCCGTAAAATCAACCACATATACTCTATACTTATATTCCTGAGCCAGCTTTTTATAATTGCTTAAATCACGTCCCCGGATATTGGTAGCATCCACAACCGTAAAGCAGCCCCTCTTCATTCTTTCTTCCAAAGCCTTTAGCAGCATTGGCCAGACAAGCTTATCATTGCGCTGGCTAATGCACCACTTGCCCATTTTATCCATTACAGGAGAAGCATATAATAAACGCAGTGCATCGGCGCTCAGCACATAAGGCTCAAGTCCCTTCTCTTTTATAAATGTGCTCTTGCCGCAGCCTGGCACACCTCGCATAAGTAATAAAACTCGCATAATCTATTCACTTCCAATATAAAACAAAACTTTTATTCCTCGTAACTACGTAAAAACTTTACTGGCACGGCTTTTGTAAGCCACACTCCATTTTCTGATAGGTAGAATTTATAGCCTGCATCAACCATTTTACCGGCTAAAATTTTGTATATAAAAGGCTCTCCATGCCGCTTGCCGACCTTTAATGCAGTTTCTACATCACCTGATAAATGCACATAAAGTCTCTGCCGTGGTAAAAGTCCTTCCTTATTAATGCTTTCCACATATTTCCTACCAGTACCATGGTAAAGCACTTCAGGCGGCACAGCTTCCTTAAGCTCCACATCTACCTTCACTGAATGACCTTGATTAGCCCTGATTTTTGTACCATCCGCACTAAATGAATAACGCTTTTTCTCGTCATCCCTCACAATTTCATTTAGCATAGCCAGAGTAAACGTACCCATTTTACTAAAGACACTTACAATAGCGCTGACCTCTGCCCAGCCATGAGTATCAAGCTTAATCCCCACAGCATCAGGTTTGTGTCTAAGTACCATAGCAAGGAGCCTGCTCCATTCTATTAAACTTCTTCCCATCTATTATCACCATCCTAGTACAAATTATCACATATCTTCATAGAAAAATTCTACCCATCAAAAGCAAAAAGCAGGACTTTGGAAACTAGCAAAGCTTCTAAAATCCTGCTTCTTTTTGCGATTATAAATCTTCGCAGATTCTTTTACCTTGGTAATAGGCTTCACCAAGCCCCAACTGCCACGCTTAGCTGCATTGAGCTTCTTCTGTTCCTTTTTAGATAGCTTTTCATAGGCAATAAATTTTTCCATTTTATATCCTCCATTTTATGAAAGAGCGACCTTTGGCTAAGCCTTAGGCCGCCCTTTATATTAACAAGGCTACTACATATTCATTAGCACCGCTAGAACTGACTAAGATAAACGTGTTGGCGTGTTATCGCAGTTAGCTGTTGGCGTTTGTTGTTGTTAGCGGTTTTCTTGAGTATTGCTTCGAGAGCATCCGCATTCGGACTTATGAGGTTGCGATCTTTATCCCCCATCCCTCTTCACTGACGTTTATACTCCTTTTTATCGCATGGATGAAAAAGATTTCATCAAGAAGATAACATTGTTTTCGATACAAGTATCTTGAAGATATCCCGTCCATCTAACAAGTCGCTAACAATATTGTTCACCCTATTAAGCAATTAATTAAGCGACGTATTCCTCCAAATGCTTATACACATAATCGAGGTCAGCAGTTACAGGAAAAGCCGGCTCAGCTTCCTTGGGAATCCGCGAAGTCAATGCTGCCGCCTCAATGGCATCACTCAAATCATTGGCTTCTTCCTTAAGCTTCTCATAAGCAGCACGGGCCTTGGTCACCACATCCATATCAGGGCGGTGGGTTACGGTAATCGTATAGGCAGCCAGCACCTTTTCGGTGCCCTGAGTAAAGTTCAGGCTGGCAGTATTATTGTATTCCTCCTCAACCTTACGCCCCAAGGCCTGGCACTGCACCACCAAATCACGCAAATCGCTGGCCTTCAGCACCGCCGCGTCATAGCTCAGCCCCTCAGCGCCAATCTGCATCCTGTCCTTCACCTGGGAAATAGCGGTCGCAAGCTTTACCCTGCAGCTGGTCAAATACTCGTAAACAGCAAGCAGTCTGGCGAAATCATAGCCCCGCACATTCTTGCTCTTTCTAACCTTAAGCTCATCGCTATAGGTTTTATTGGCATCGTTAAAGTAAAAGTTGAGTTCGGAGCGTTTGTGGTTCTCCTCCACCACCTCAAACTTCTCATCATCCATGGCGTCATTCACAATCTCTTGTAGAATACATCTAATCAATCTTTGGTACTGAAATGCTTTCTTTAAATTCATGCTAACACCTCATCTCGTGACACTCATTTAATCATTTATCTCTTTGCTGATTAAATAATACCATAGTAATGAGATTTAATCATGGAAAAAAAGTTGCGCACTAAATAAGTACCCAGAGTCAACATTACCTATGCACTCTATCTTCTAACATTCTATTTATCATAGTAACATGATTATGTTATTTTATCATTTTTTATGTTAGAATGCTTGCTAGCCCTCTTTAGTTTGTACTTCGAATCCCCAGCTGCTCTTTCAGCCTCTCTTTCAGAAGCTTAACAAAGCATTCGGGTTCTCTAACCTTCATAGTAGGGCCAAAACTCAACACCCGGTACACCATCTCCGTCTCATCGTTTTTATCATAATATACAGTAAGCAGATAATGCGTGTCATCAAGCTTTTCCGTTTCCTTTGCCAAGTCGGAAAAATGCATCAGGGCCCGCATCATGGTGTGGCGCTCGTCCACAAGCTCAAGCACCAGCTTTTCCTGAGACACAGAAACTAAAGGAAGCTCCTCGGCCAAAGGCTCACCCAGCTCCACCGTAATAATCTTGCCCAAGTTTAAAGTAACATGCCTAGACCCTGCCATACCCTGCAAACGGAACTTATCATCCTTGGCAGAGTATTCCAAAGCCATGGGCACTAAATTAGTCCATACAATGACATTATCCTTATTGGTGCGGTAGGATGCATCGATAGCAAGATGGTCTTTGACAGCCTGTAGAATCTGGCGGAAGTTTTCCCGGTACCTTACGCTTTTATAATCGTCTCCATCTACAAAACGGTCAAAAAATACGAACTGCTCCGGTCTATACAAAGGCTCCACATCCTCAAGTGCCTTCTCTTCATTGGCTAGTTCATCATCGGTAAAAAATAAGCGCACCCTTTCATCAAGTAATAGTGCTTTAAGCCACTTTTTTTGAAGAAGAGTCAAAGGCATAGATGGCTTGTGGATTAAAGGAGTCTTGATCTCCTTAGTCAAAAGCAGCCACCTTTCATCCGTCAAAGCGGGCAGAAGCTCTAGTGCACTTTCCTCATAGCCATCTTTGTATACGATTCTTTTCAGCTGCTCCAGAGTTAATCCATCGCTTGCAGCTTTGCCCAAAATATCAGCCACTATATTATAGTATGTACCATATACTTCGCTAAAAATATCACTCATGCCCGCCACCTGCCTTGCTCAAGCCATACATAGCATACACGTCATCTAAATCCTGCCAAAAACGCTCCTCTATCTTATTATTACTGCAAGTAAAGCTTTCAATCCTGCCAATAAAAGTGCGCAGCCAGGGGAGCATCTCCCCCGCATCTCTCACGTCGGCAGTAAATTGATAGCGTCCCTCAGCTAACTTTGTAACCTTGCCGCAGCGCTTTTCCCTTTCCAGACACTGCAAAATATAGGGTTCCTCTTCACCTGCACGCACAACAAGCTCAACATGATCGAGACTGCTCTTTCCTTCTCCTAATGGAATGTTCACAGAAACACCCCACAGATGCTGCTCCATTTCCTCCGCCTGAGCCAAAAATTTGTCGAAATCTGGCAAATCCTTGGGCTCCAGTACCTGCTCTAAATTGTCCAGGCGGCAGAAAATTATTCTTTTCGCCTTAAAAAACCATCCCATTACATAACGGCGACCGCTTTGCGTGCTGACATAAATCTTTAAAGGCAGAACACGCATACTGATATGCTTACCACCATCAGTGCAGCTGGCAAGCCTAACAGTCTGCTTTTTTTGCATCGCATCCAGTAAGTCCAAAAGCACATCGCTTTCCAAAGCCTGCAAGAGATAGTGATGCTTATAGCTAAAAATATTTACTTCCTCACTATATTTATCCTCCAAGAAGCTGCCCACGACGCCCACAGGAGAACTTTCGGCAAAAAAGTTGACCGTTTCATGCCAACACTCCAAATTCACTGCATCCTTACTGCGGCTATAGAACAGCTCACGCCCCTGCTTTGCAGCCACAATAAGGCCCAGCTGTACATATTCGGCCAGTTTCTTGCGCACAGTAGAAGCATCTATGGTTCCTGCATCAGCAAAATGGCTTAAATAATCCTGATCTAGACGCTCCACCAGCTCATTTAAACTCATGCTGACCCCTTCCTGCAACATATCCAAAAGATAAAAGTGCAGCATGATATCCTTCGCAGTAAAGGTTTTTGCCTTCCAAGCCTTGTAAAATGGATTGTGCTTTATCTTGCGGCTGTCCACAGCAATAAAGCGACGCTTGCCCTTAGCATTTTGGCGAAAGCACATATAGTCCGCCAGCCAACTTTCAATGCGACGACGGTCATTGTCGTGGCTACGAGCACTTCTTTCATTAAAATCAGCCTTGCTCTTAAAACCATACACATAAAAGTCCCGCATCACCATTCTGATATTGTCAAGGTTCTTTACAAGCTCGCTATAGGCCACAATGCTCACATCCTTCGCCAATCTTACACATATAAGCTAAATGCATACCCATGCAAAAGCAAACGCAACCTAAAAAACTGTGAAAACAGTGCAGTGTTACCTTTGCAAAAACATCATCATGTCTATATTTTATCATAACAAATGGACAAAATTTGTCTTTCTTCTCAAAAAACAGAGTGATTTTTAAAGCATTTTTAAAGTAAAAAAGTTAAAAGTTAAATTTCGTAATGTCAAATGTCATTATAGAAATACG
>CAMFET010000030.1 GCA_945949475.1 uncultured Phascolarctobacterium sp. | reverse complement strand
AGAGGAATGCCTTGGTTGATGGTCATAATGCTGCCGGAATCATCGGCAACAGTATTCAAAACCTTAGAGAGCACGCCGGACTTGTGCTCTAAAAGCAGGGATAAAGTAATAATCTTTTCCTTACTTGCTTCATAGAACGGGAACACAAAGTCCTTATATTTATAATATGCACTGCGGCTCAAGCCCATTTTTTCTACTGCTTCGTTAATGGTCTTAATCTCGCCTCTTTTAAGAATTTCCTTTACTTTTATAGTCTTTTTAATGGCCTCAGGAAGAATTTCTTCCCTAACCAGATAGAATGTGGATTTTTCAGACATAGTACAGACCCCTTTCTTATGTAAAACTCTAGGGATATTATACCACTGTTTATGTGTAAAACACAAAGGTTTTTTTGTGAAAAATTTTAGCTATTTTACGTACACATAAAGAAAACGCCCCTTACTTGCTAGTATTTAAGCAAGCAGGAGACGCTTTAAGATTTATAAATATTTATTTAGACAAATTTTTCGCATTACCGGGCTTAATTTTACTTTCAGTACCGCTCAGTAAGCGACCGATATTTTCTTTATGGCGCAGCACTACAAAAAAGCCAGCAATTGCACCTAAAATCATATAGGCAACTGGATAGGCAAAATACCAGGACATAATCGGTGTCAAAATTGCTGCCACAATGGAGCCTAGGGATACGTACCGAGTAATGAGCACCAGCACCAGCCATACTAAGAAGACAGTGCCTGCTACCTTAGGCATCAGAAAAACCAAAAGGCCCAAGCCCGTAGCCACACCCTTACCACCCTTAAAGCCCAAAAAGGCAGAATAATTGTGGCCTAGTAAAGCACCTAAGGCTGTTACAACATCCAGCTCGGGGCTATGGAAGAAATGATTCACTAAGGCTACAGCGATGATACCCTTCAACATATCGCAGATGAGCACCAACACCGCCGTAGATGGCCCTACAGTGCGAAACACATTAGTAGTGCCAATATTTTTACTACCATAATTGCGTATATCTATACCGTGCATAGCCTGTACTAGCCACAGGCCGCTGGGAATGGAGCCACATAAATGACCCAACACAAAGCCCAACAGATAATGCACTAGTCCCACCTCGTTTAGCATCTACATCACCTGACTTACTTTATTCATCCTCGTTCTTGCCGCGAATGATCATTTGAATGGGTGTACCCTCGAAGCCAAAGGCCTCACGCAGCTTATTCTCCAAATAACGTTGATAGGAGAAGTGCATAATTTCCGGCTCGTTAACGAAAATAACGAAGGTAGGAGGCTTGATTTTTACCTGAGTTACATAAAGAATCTTTAGTCGCTTGCCCTTTTCTGTCGGCGGCGGATTGATAGCCACAGCATCCTCGATAACCTGGTTAAGGATGCTAGTAGCAATACGCTGCGCATTTTGCTCTGCTACGTAGCTGATAACCTCGGGCAGACGATGAATGCGCTGCTTGGTTACGGCAGAAACGAAAACACAGGGAGCATATTGCAGGAAGACCAGCTCCTTGCGCAGAGTTTCAGTATAGCGCAGAGTGGAAGAATTGTCCTTTTCATACAAATCCCACTTGTTAACCACCAAAATAATAGCTTTGCCTGCCTCATGAGCATAGCCTACAATGCGCTTATCCTGCTCGGTAACACCTTCTACAGCGTCAAACACCATGAGCACAACATCACTGCGGTCCACAGCACGTAAAGAACGCATTACGCTGTACTTTTCGATGGGCTCGTCCACCTTGGCCTTGCGACGCATACCAGCAGTATCTATAAAGAGATATTTTTGTCCATTGCGGACAACAGGAGTGTCGATGGCATCACGGGTAGTGCCAGCCACATCACTAACAATGGAGCGCTCCTCACCCACCAAAGCATTGAAAATAGAAGACTTGCCCACGTTCGGACGGCCAATCAATGCAACCTTAATTTCATCCTCGTCATCCACACTGGTTCCCAGCTTATCACTGGGGAATTTGGCAACCACTGCGTCCAGCAAATCACCCAAGCCCAAATGGTTGGAAGCAGAAACAGGAATCGGGTCACCAATGCCCAAATTATAGAATTCGAAGATATTCATCTCCTGCTTCGGAGAATCGGCCTTGTTTACAGCCAACACAATCGGCTTTTTGGATTGGCGCAGCAGGCGTGCTACATCTGCATCCTCGGTAGTAATACCGCTGCGAGCATCGCAGACGAACAGGATTACATCAGCCTCTTTAATAGCAATTTGAGCCTGTTGGCGAATAGAAACGGCAATGGCATCAGCGTTCATAATTTCGATACCACCGGTATCCACCATCATGAATTCGTGATCCAGCCACTCTGCGGTAGCATACAGGCGATCGCGAGTAACACCGGGTGTGTCCTCGACAATGGAAATCCTGCTATTGGCAAATATATTGAAAAGAGTGGATTTGCCAACATTAGGACGTCCTACTATAGCAACAATAGGTTTTCCCATAATCAATTTCCTCCATCATACTATAATTAATAATGTCTATCTATCTTATTTGTGTAAAATCTGATTTAACCCCTCAGTCAGCTCGCAAGCTTCGCTGACAGCTCCCCTTTAAAGGGGAGCCTTTCTTCTAACGAAAGCTGAAAGTTTGCCTCCACCACCGGGGGAGGTGCCGAGCTTGCGAGGCGGAAGGGGGCTTCGTCTATCCTTAATGATCAATACCAAGGCGAGACGACACACCCTTATGAAAATAATGCTTCACTTCACTCATGTCCGTCACAAGGTCTGCCAGCTTAATGAGCTCCTCCGGTGCACCGCGGCCAGTAGTAATAATCTCCAGCTCGTGCTGATGTGCCTTGAGAAAGTCCAGCACCTCCTCCAAGGGCAGCATTTTCGTAGCCAGCACAATATTCAGCTCGTCCAAAATAACAATATCAAACTGCTTGGTAGCAATAGCCTGCTTCGCCGCTTCCCAGCCCGCACGACACAAATCTAAATCGATTTGCTCAGGATTGCGAAAGTTGACAAAGGCATCCCTGCCTACCTGACGCAGCTCAAAGCCGGGCACAAAGCTAGCTGCTCTGGCCTCGCCGTATTCTGGGTCATCCTTTAAAAAGCACAGCATCAAGGTTTTTAATCCATGCCCTGCTCCACGCAATGCTACTCCAAGGGCTGCCGTAGTTTTACCTTTACCAGTGCCTGTATATACTTGCAGCATGCTGTTCACCTTAACTTTCTAAAAGCAAATGCAAAAGCTCCTTGGCATCCTTAGCAATATCCACCTTTCCTGGATATTCCTTACGGAATTGCTCTAGAGCAGTATCATCTAGAAATAGCTTGTCATTATTGAGCACCACAGCAGGCAAAATCAAACGCTTACCGCTTTCCTTGCAGGTGCGCAGAATATCGCTTGCCGTTAAAAGGCCGGTAACATTAACCTTACCACCGAAGAACTGGTTGGGCACGGGCACAAAGCTATGGGCTGTGTTGAATTGCTTGTTTAAAGCATCGAGCAATGGCTGCAACACAGTAAATGCACTCTCACCCACTGGAATCACAGCTGGACTAGCAGCTTGGTAACTGCTTAAACTAGGCAGTGTTGCTTGCCATTCGTCCACAAAGCTGCGCGTCAGGCCAATGCCATTTTCCAGCTGTGGGAAGCCATCGTACCATTCAGCAGTGGGCACATCCCTTCCTGCCAGAAGGTAAAACTCATCACCCAAGTAAATAAAGGTTTTGCCCGTCTCCTCACGACACTGACGCTGCCACGGTGTAACCTGATCGATTAAAGCAGCTGCCTCCTCCTTGGTGAAGGTACGCAGGGGATGCAGGCCCTCCCTGTGCTTAGTAATACCAACCGGCACTACAGCCATAGTTAACACATGGGGATGGCGCGCATATAAATCCTGGAAGCTCTTAGCTAAAATCTCACCATCATTATAGCCTGGGCAGCACACGATTTGGGTATGCACCTCAATACCAGCAGCAAACAAGCGCTCTAGCTTATCCATAAGCTCACCAGCAAAGCGGTTATGCATCATTTCGCAGCGTACTTTGGGATCTGTTGCATGCACTGATACATAAAGAGGCGTCATATGCGTTTGAATAATGCGCTGAAAATCCTCTTCCTTCAAATTGGTAAGAGTAATGAAATTGCCATATAAAAAGGATAAACGATAATCGTCGTCACGTACATAGAGACCCTTACGCATCCCAGGAATCATTTGGTCCACAAAGCAAAAGATACAATTGTTGTAACAGGTGCTAACCTTGTCAAACACTGCCGCCTCAAACTCTAGGCCCAAATCCTCATCGGGATATTTATCTATATGTACCTGACGGCGCTGTCCCTGAGCGTTTTCCAGCTCCAGCTCCACCTCGTAGTCCGAGGTATAAAAGCTTAATTCGATGATATCCTTCACCTGAACGCCATCTACAGCCACTAGCTTATCACCAGCAACTATGCCAGCGGCCTCCGCTAGACTGTTTTTACGCACAGCACTAATCAATCCTAACATAAAAATACGGCAACTCCTTAAAAATAAGCATAAAAATCCCTTGGATAAACAAATCGTCATTAAATTATATCATATTTAATGAGTAAATGCTAGTGGATGCGAAAAGAAAGGATATTTTGGAGAGAATTAATACAAAATAATCACTTTTTTGCTTTTTTACTACTGACAAATGCTCAAATCTGTGGTAGAATTGAAATATAGATAAAAGACATGATATACATAGCCGCTTTGTAGTTTTTACTATAAGGCGGTTTTTTGTCTAAATAGGTTCTTTTGTAAATACATTGTAAGGAAGTGAGAAAATGAAGATTAGCGAAGTAAAGGAGCTTTTAGCTGCTGCACCCACACCTGAGCAAATAGCAATGCTTCAAGCTGATGAGCGTAGCGGCGTCAAGAAGCTTTTAGCTGCCTATTATAAGCGCTTGGAAAAGGCTGCTTTAGAGCAAGCACGCTTTGAAAGCATGCTCACCTATGAAAAAGAGTACTATGCTCAGGGTATGCAATATGTGGCTGGAGTGGACGAAGCTGGACGAGGTCCCTTGGCTGGGCCTCTTGTTATAGCAGCTGTTATTTTGCCTCAAGCTGTTTTTATTGCCGGACTCAATGATTCCAAACAACTGAGCGCAGCCAAAAGAGAGCAGCTATATGACGAAATCATCGCTAAAGCTGTAGCTATCGAGGTCAATATCGTCAGTGTTAGCAATATAGATAAGCTTAATATCTACACTGCTACCCAACGAGGTATGGCTGAGGTTTTAGAGCATTTGCCTGTGCAACCACAGGTAGCTCTTATCGATGCCATGCCCGTAGAAGCTAAAGGAATTAACACGGTATCCATCGTGCACGGTGATGCGCTCAGTGCATCCATAGCCGCAGCTTCAATAATTGCCAAGGTCACTCGTGACCGCATCATGGAGCGCTTAGATAAGCTGTTCCCTGCCTATGGCTTTGCCCATAATAAGGGATATGGTAGCGGTGCTCATATGCAGGCCATTGCTGAATTTGGCGCCACGAAATGGCATCGCCGTAGCTATGAGCCGGTGAAAAGCATGCAGCTAGAGCCAGTGGCTGCTGCTAATAATGAACTTTACAGTCCCCAGCTAGATTGCCATTATGTGTTCTCAATCGACGCGTAGGCTGGGACTTTATGGAGAGGACCTTGCCTGTAAGTACCTACAGGCTCAGGGTTATACTATTTTGGAGCGCAATTTTCGTTGTCGGCGCTTCGGAGAAATTGATATAGTTGCCAGTAAAGCCGGGGTACTAAGCTTTATTGAGGTCAAGACGCGCTGCTCAAGCCGGTATGGCAAACCGGTAGAAGCAGTGACCTTGGCGAAGCAAAGAAAAATCTATCGTGTTGCACAGTATTACCTCCAATGTGTGGGGTTAATAAGTCGCATTCCGATGCTTTCCTTTGATGTAATTGAAATTATCATTGAGGGTAGTGCGGTAATGCGACTTTTTCATTATCCGCATTGCTTCTAAATAGCTTCTGAGCTGAAGGAGGATAATAATGTTTGCCCAAGTAAATGGTTTAACCACCTGTGGTATTGATGGTGTAATGATTTTAGTAGAAGTAGATATTTCTAATGGACTACCTAATTTCGATTTGGTGGGCCTTCCAGCCATGGCTGTACGCGAATCCAAAGAAAGAGTTAAGGCTGCAATGCGCAATAGTGACTACCCTTTTCCTATGACGAAAATAACGGTGAATTTGGCTCCTGCAGATTTGCGCAAGGAGGGCTCAGGTTTAGATTTACCTATTGCCATAGGCCTTTTAACCTGCTCCCGCCTGATTGACCCTACTAATTTAGATGACAAGGTTTTTGTTGGCGAATTATCTCTCGATGGGCGCATTCGTAAGGTATCAGGCGTGCTCTCCATGGTTATGGAGGCCAAGCGCTTTGGAGCTAAGGAAATCTACATACCTAAGGAAAACGCAGCCGAGGGAAAGCTTATCCAAGGCATCAAGGTCTATACAGCCTCATCACTACAGGAAATAGTTGAACACTTAACAGGTAAGCAGCTGCTTGAGCCACTGCCCAAAGAGAATATTTTACAAAATAAGCAACGCATTTATCATGTGGATTTTGCTGATATTAAAGGCCAGTTGGTAGCACGCCGAGCCTTAGAAATAGCAGCGGCAGGAGGGCACAGTATCATGATGATTGGTAGCCCCGGCTGCGGCAAAACGATGCTAGCGCGTCGTTTGGTAACGATTTTACCGCCTATGACTGAAAGCGAAGCACTAGAGGTAACTAAAATTTATAGTATTGTTGGCATGCTACCACAGGCGGATAGTGTAATGCTGGAGCGTCCCTTTAGAAGTCCACATCACAGTATCTCTGGTAGCGCCTTGCTAGGTGGTGGCTCCACCCCTAGGCCGGGTGAAGTAACACTTAGTCATAACGGTGTTCTCTTTTTAGACGAGCTACCTGAGTTTGACCGTTCTACCTTAGAAATGCTGCGTCAACCCTTGGAGGATGGTGAAGTGAGTATATCCCGCGTCCGGGCTGCTATGACCTTCCCTAGCCGTTTTATACTTGTAGCTGCTCAAAATCCGTGCCCTTGTGGGTATCTTGGAGACTCCCGCCATGTCTGTAGCTGTAAGCAGCTAGATATAGATAATTATCAACGCAAAATTTCCGGTCCCTTAATGGATCGAATCGATATGCAGATTAACCTTACAAGAGTAGATTTTTCTGAACTAAAGGATAAGCGACCAGGAGAAAGCTCTGCTACCATTCGTGAAAGAGTAGTTCGCGCTCGCCAGCTGCAGCAGGCTCGCTTGGAGCCCTTGGGTATTCATTGTAACGCGCAAATGGGCAGACAGGAAGTAGTTAAATATTGTCAATTGGATGAGCAAGCTCAAGCTGTTTTGGAAAAGTACTTCAATATCCTTAATCTAAGCGCCCGCAGCCACGACCGCATTTTAAAGGTAGCACGCACCATTGCAGATTTAGCTGGCAGTAGCGATATCCAAGCTGCTCATATTGCCGAGGCTGTTACCCTAAGAGCAAATAATAGAAGATAAAAAATAAAACCGCTCTAGTTGGGAATAGTCACGTAATTAACCCAACTAGAGCGTATAAATACTATATTTGCTTGAATTTTGCTTTTACGGCTCATCCACAGTGAAGCGGCCCAGGCGACCGGAGCGGAAGTCGCGCAGCACAAGCTGGTCCACCTTGTCCAAATCTAGCATGCCGCCAGCCTTTAAGCAACCACGCGCAGTAGCAATTTTAGCCATCACTGTTTGAGCGGTTTCGCCCTCTTCTAAAGTAACGGCATACTTTGCCGCCAAGGCCTCAGGATATTTGCTCAGCATAAACTCCAGTAACAGCTCTACCGCATCCTGGCGATCAAAACCATCCTCTTTAATCACGCCCGTGGCAGCTAATGCAAAGCCTACGGAA
>CAMFET010000029.1 GCA_945949475.1 uncultured Phascolarctobacterium sp. | reverse complement strand
AAAATGACTATGTGACCTTTACTCTCGGTGGTCCGCGTGATTTGTGGTTCCATACCAAGGATATACCCGGCTCCCATGTGATTATGAAATGCGAGCACGGCAATCCAGCCGCTGAAGAGCTGGCGCTTGCTGTGCAGCTGGCGGCTTATTTTAGCAAGGCGAGAACTGGCAGCAATGTGCCGGTGGACTGTGTGGAGCGCCGCTATGTGAAAAAGCCCGCCGGTGCCAAGCCTGGCTTTGTCATCTTTACCAACCAAAAAACATATTATGCAACTCCCGATGAGCAGGCTTTAGCGCCGTATTTAAAGCAAGGCTAAGCTTATCGCCTGAAATATATAAACAAGGAGGCCTATCTACCATGTCCATCGAAAAGGTGCGCGCCTATATGCGCCAATTTAATATTGAAGATAGAATTATCGAATTTCCCACCAGCAGTGCAACTGTGGAGCTGGCTGCCCAAGCCGCAGGCTGCGAGCCTGCCCGCATTGCCAAAACGCTTTCCTTTAAGCTTAATGATAATAGCTGTGTGCTTATTGTAGCTGCTGGCGATGCTAAGGTGGATAACGCTAAATATAAGCACTTCTTTGGCTGCAAGGCCAAAATGCTGAGCGCCGATGAAGTGGAGCCCATGATTGGCCATGCCATCGGCGGCGTGTGCTCCTTTGGCATCAATGAGGGTGTGAAGGTGTATTTGGATGAATCCTTAAAGCGCTTCACTACCTTTTTTCCTGCCTGCGGTAGCTCCAATAGTGCTATTGAGCTCACCTGCGAGGAGCTAGAAAAGTATTCTTCTAATTGTCAGGGCTGGGTGGATTTGTGCAAGGGTTGGCAGCAAGAAGAGGGCTAAACAAGCTTTATGCGGCTTAAATGCAAGAAATAGCATGCTAAAAGCAGAAAAATGCTGAATTCTTGAGCAAAATATGGTATAATATTTATTCAAGATAAGAGCGTGGTAAGCTGCTTATCTATTATATCCATAAGCAAATACACCATAGTGGAGTTGGGAGGAAGCTCGTGTTAAAGAGTATGACCGGTTTTGGCCGTGGTGAGTACGAAGATGCCAATTTTTCGATCACTGTGGAAATGAAAACCGTAAACCATCGTTATAATGAAGTGGCAATTCGCTTGCCCCGCTTTTTAAATCCCTTAGAGGATCGCATTCGCAAGACTATTTTAAAAACTGTTAGCCGTGGGCGCATCGATGTTTTTATCAATGCCGACTACACCACTAGCGATAATTGCACTCTAAAGGTTGATAAAAATCTCGCTGCTGCCTATCATAAGGCCTTGCAGGAGGTAGGGGAGGCTATTGGTGCTGGTGAGGCTGGCATCAACCAAGCGCAAGAAATCCTGTATATTTCTCGTTGTCAGGACGTAATTAATGTTAAAGAGGGCTTCTTTGATGTGGAAAGCGTTTGGCCCAAGGTGGAGCAGGCTGTACAACAAGCGGTGCACAATTTGGTAGCTATGCGCGAAACTGAAGGTGGCAATATTTACGGCGATTTTATTTATCGTGCCGATTTGATTGCTCAAAAGCTGGCTTTAATAGAAGAGCGTTCTCCGATGGTTGTGGAGGAATACCAAGCTAAGCTGAGCGAGCGCTTGAATAATCTCTTGGCTGACCATAATATTACTGTGGAGCCGGAGCGCTTGCTGCAGGAGGTTGCTATTTTTGCTGACCGCACCAGCATCACTGAAGAAATTGTGCGCTTAAAGAGCCACATTAAGCAGTTTAAGACGATTATCGCTTCTGACCAACCCGTTGGTCGCAAGCTGGACTTTTTAATCCAAGAATTTAACCGTGAGGCTAATACCATTGCCTCTAAGGCCAATGATTATACTCTGGCCCAAATCGTGGTCGAAATCAAAGCGGAAATTGAAAAGATTCGCGAGCAAATTCAAAATATCGAATAAGAGAGGAGTAGCAACGTGGATATTAAGCTAATTAATATCGGTTTCGGCAATGTAGTAGCCGCCAATCGGATTATCGCCATTATTAGTCCTGAATCCGCACCTATCAAGCGCATTATTCAAGAAGCCCGTGACAAGGGATTGCTCATTGATGCCACCTATGGTCGCAGAACCCGAGCAGTGGTGGTTACGGATAGTGGTCATATTATTTTGAGCGCTGTGCAGCCTGAAACAGTTGCTAACCGTCTTATGCCTACTGATTTAGAGGAAGAGGAGTAGGAGTATGGCTGTAGAAAAAGAGAATGTTACTCCCAAGGGAGTGCTTTTAGTTGTTTCCGGACCCTCCGGCGCTGGTAAGGGTACCATTTGTCAAATGCTTAGAGAACAGCTGCCTGATTTAGGTTATTCTATTTCTGTAACCACTCGTCAGCCCCGTGTAGGCGAGGTGGATGGCACCAGCTATTTTTTTAAAACAGTGCCCCAGGTGCAGGAGATGATTGCTCAGGGCGAGCTTTTAGAATATGCCGAGGTTTATGGCAATTATTATGGAACACCACGCAAATACGTGATGGAGCAGCTGGAAAGCGGTCGTGATGTGCTGTTGGAGATTGCTATTCAGGGTGCGCTACAAATTAAAAAGCGCTTCCCCGAGGGCGTCTTTGTCTTTATCGTGCCGCCATCCTTGGATGAGCTTTCTGCTCGCATTTATAAGCGTGGCACCGATAGCGAAGAGGTTATCAAGCGTCGCATGGCTTCTGCTGCCAGCGAGTTAACCTATGCCGCAGAATATGATTATATCATCGTAAACGATATCGCTGAAAAGGCTGCCAAAAAGGTGCTCACTATTATGGAGGCTGAGCGTTATCGCGTAGCTAGAACCTATTTTATTGTGGATGAAATCTGCAAAGCTAAGCACAAAGAAGCATAATTTGTAAAGCATTATTTTTAGATAGAAGCTAAAGGAGTGAATATATATGTCCATGGTAGATCCTTCCATCGATTATTTGGCTGAAAAGGTGGATAGCAAGTACACCTTGGTTATTTTGGCTGCTAAAAGAGCACGCGAGCTGACCAAGCCCGCAATCAATGCTCCTGAAAAAGAGGTTAGCACCGCCCTGAAGGAAATTGCAGACGATACTATTACCTACGAGCGTACCAAAAACGTTTAATAACAGGAGGAAGTGGTCTTGTTAAAGGGTAAAAAGATTGTTTTAGGAGTTACTGGCGGTATCGCCGTTTATAAGGCTGTGGATTTAGTGAGCCGCTTGCGCAAGCAGGGCTGTGAGGTGCGCGTGGTGATGACCGAGCATGCTCAACAGTTTGTGACTCCCTTAACCTTTAAAGAGATAAGTGGTAATCAGGTTGCTGTGTCCATGTGGAGCAGCAATCAAGAGTTTAATGTGGAGCATATTGCCCTGGCTAATTGGGCAGATGCTTTTGTAGTGGCACCAGCAACGGCTAATATTATTGCCAAAATGGCTTATGGCTTGGCAGATGATTTGTTAAGCACCACACTCCTGGCAGCGCAGGCTCCCATTGTGGTATGCCCG
This sequence comes from uncultured Phascolarctobacterium sp., assembly GCA_945949475.1. Classification (GTDB taxonomy): domain Bacteria; phylum Bacillota; class Negativicutes; order Acidaminococcales; family Acidaminococcaceae; genus Phascolarctobacterium_A. The sequence goes on along the minus strand of CAMFET010000029.1, from coordinate 4,637 downwards.
GCTATGAATACCGGTATGTACGAAAATGCTGCTACCCAAGAGAATATTGTTAAGCTGCAAGGTCGTGGCATAACTGTGATGCCGCCTGCAGTGGGCAAGCTGGCCTGCGGCACCAGTGGTGCCGGTAGATTGCCTGAGCCTCAGGAGATTGTGGAGTTTTTGAATGCTTTTTTTGCTAAGCGCGAGGGTGACTTGCGTGGCCTGAAGGTGCTGGTAACTGCTGCGGGTACGCGTGAGCCCATTGATCCGGTGCGTTTTGTGGGTAATCGTTCCAGCGGCAAAATGGGCTATGCTGTGGCGCAAATGGCGGCTGAGCGTGGAGCTGAGGTCTTGCTTATCAGTGGGCCCTCTGCCTTATCAATTCCGGCTAATGTAAAAGCAATTAAGGTTGAGACCACTAACGAAATGCTGGAGGCTTGCTTGGAGTCCTACGACAAGGTAGATATCGTCATCAAAGCGGCAGCTGTTGCTGACTATCGTCCGCGTGATGTGGCCGAGCAAAAGATTAAGAAGAAAACTGACGATGCTTTAACCGTGGTTATGGACAAGAATCCCGATATTTTAAAGACCTTAGGTGCGAAAAAGACCCATCAGGTTTTGGTTGGCTTTGCTGCCGAAACTCAGAATCTGTTGGAAAATGCCCGTGATAAGGTCGTAAAGAAGAATCTTGATATGATTGTGGCCAATGATGTAACTGCGGCTGGTGCTGGCTTTAATGCAGATACGAATATTGTTAAATTCCTCTTTGCTAATGGAGAGGTACGTTCTTTAGAGCAAATGCCTAAGGTGGATGTTGCTAATTGCATCTTGGACGAGGCTTTAAAGATTCGTGAGCTGCGTCAAAGCAAATAACTAAATCTATATTGAGATTTCATCTTGATAAGCAACAAAAGGCAGTAGCAGAAATTTTTCGTAGAAAAACTGTGAAATTGCAGCAAAACCTATTGCCATAATGGGCAAAATGTATTATAATGTGCAAGGTGAAATTAATATTACTCATCAAGAGCGGTGGAGGGAATGGCCCTGTGAAGCCGCAGCAACCATTGCGGAGTGATGTCCGTAAAACGGTGCTAAGTCCTGCAGCACTTTAGCTGTGAGATGAGGATGCTCTAAAGCAATTTACGGCGTTCTCATGCAGAGAACGCCTTTTTTATTCCTCATTTATGGTAAGCGCTATTAAAGTTTTTAGTATGTCTGTGAAAGGAGACAAAGCGAACATGAGAAAATTATTTACTTCTGAATCCGTTACCGAAGGCCATCCTGATAAAATTGCCGACCAAATCTCTGATGCTGTGTTGGATGCTATTTTGAAAGAGGATCCTAAGGGCCGTGTAGCCTGCGAAACCATCGTTACTACTGGCCAAATCCATATCTTTGGTGAAATTTCTACCAAATGCTATGTTGATATCCCTCGTATTGCACGCAAAACTGTTATCGATATCGGTTATGATCGTGCTAAGTATGGCTTTGATGGCAATACCTGCGGCGTGCTGATTTCTATCGACGAGCAATCCAGTGATATCGCCATGGGCGTAGATAAGGCTTTAGAAGCCAAAGAGGGTCGTGCTGCTGAGGAAGAGGCTGGCGCTGGTGACCAAGGCATGATGTTTGGTTATGCAACCAACGAAACCGAAAGCTATATGCCTATGCCGGCTTACTTGGCTAATAAACTGGCTCTGCGCTTGACCGAAGTGCGCAAGAACGGCACTCTGCCTTACCTGCGTCCTGATGGAAAAACTCAGGTTACTGTGGAATATGTAAACGGCAAGCCTGAGCGCATTGATGCTATAGTAATTTCTTCCCAGCATGCTCCGGAAATTACCCACGAGCAAATTGAGAAGGATTTGATTGAAAATGTAGTAAAGGCTATCGTTCCTGCAGCAATGCTGGACGAAAATACCAAATACTATATCAACCCCACTGGTCGCTTTGTAATCGGCGGTCCTCAAGGCGATGCTGGCCTGACCGGTCGTAAGATTATTGTTGATACCTATGGTGGTATGGCTCGTCATGGCGGCGGTGCTTTCTCCGGCAAGGACCCCTCTAAGGTGGACCGCAGTGCTGCCTATGCTGCTCGCTATGTAGCTAAGAATATTGTTGCTGCTGGCTTGGCTGATAAGTGCGAAATTCAATTGGCTTATGCTATCGGCGTAGCACAACCGGTTTCTGTATTGGTAGAAACCTTTGGCACTGCTAAGATTGACGAAGAAAAGATTGCTGAGCTGGTCCGCAAGAACTTTGCGCTGAGCCCCACCGGCATCATCCGCGAGCTGGATTTGCTGCGCCCCATCTATAAGCAAACTGCAGCTTATGGTCACTTTGGTCGCACCGATGTGGACCTGCCCTGGGAGCACACTGACAAGGCTGCTGCTTTGCGTGAGCAAGCAGGACTGTAATTGGCTTAGCTTTACATATTGATACTTTATGCAAACACCCTCTGCAATGACTTGTTGCAGAGGGTGTTCTATACTTGCACCCAGAAAATGAAAAAGCCCCGGAACGCAGTTCCAGGGCGGGTTTCCGGGTGGTGGAGATAAGCGGGATCGAAATGCTGTAGTTTGTTTGACTGAAGGCGTGAGAAAAACCAAAGGCCACGCAAAAGCGTGGCCAAAATAAACGATGGTGGAGATAAGCGGGATCGAACCGCTGACCTCTTGAATGCCATTCAAGCGCTCTCCCAGCTGAGCTATACCCCCAAAAGACAAATATTATATTACAGGAAAAAGCTGCTTTTGTCAAGCAAAAAGTCTTCATAAATCAACTTATCACTTCTACCAAAGTCAATCAAAACACATACTGCACTAGCAGCATATAACAAATGGTGCCGCCAGCAATGGTTAGAAGTAAATTCTTGAGCACTAACTGCAGCAACACAGTGACTGCCACAGCCAAAGCTTCTGGCAAACCATGAGTGGGTCCCCAAATAGAAGTATCCTTAAGCGAATATACCACCAATAGTCCCATAACTGCACTAGGCAAAACCCTGCCTAAAAATGCCACCAAGGGCGGTGTTTTTTTATGAGCGGGAAATAGTAAAAAGGGCAGAAAGCGCGTAGTCATCGTGCCCAACACCACCACTGCTATGGTTATCAGCTGTTCCGTAAAGCTCATAGCTTGATCCCTCCCTTATAGTAGGCAGTGATGAAAAGTATTAGCATCAGCAGCATGGCCGGTGGGACAAAGCTTTGTGGACCTAATATTACAAGGCAGACCAAGGGTAGAATAATACCGATGATGGCAGGATTATGATTGGTGCAGTTTTGCCATTGACTGACAAAAATGGCCACGAAAAGAGCTACCAGAGCAAAATCAAGTCCTTGTGTATTAATTTTTATGCTGCTGCCCATAATACCACCTATGGTAGAGCCTGCAACCCAGTAGATTTGGTTTAACAGTGTTACGAAGGTCATAAACCAGCCCTTGTCGACACCCTCAGGAGGAGAGGTGCTGACGTTAATAGCGAAGGATTCATCGCACATACCAAAAATAAGATAGATTTTTTTCCAGCCTGTATCCTTGAATTTTTCTAACATAGAAAGACCATAGAAAAGGTGACGGGAATTAACCATCAAGGTCATTAGATAGCAATACCAAGGATTAAAAGCACTTAGCAGCATCCCTACGAGTACGAATTCCATGGAACCAGCAAAGACTAGCATGCTAGTAAAAAAGGGGTACCAGGGGCTGAAGCCCTTGCTACAGATAAAAAAACCATAGGAGAAGCCTAAAAATAAAAAGGCGGCACAAATGGGGAGGGTGAGGGGAAAGGCTGCGAGAAAGGCCTTTTTGTATTTATCCACGAGAAATATTTCCTTTACATAGAGAGAATATGCCTACTATTATAGACTATCTATAAAAAATTGTCAAAGTATGAGCAAAGGTGTTTAGCCTATTAAGAAATAAGCAACGCCCCAGATTACCAAAAAGGCAATGCTGGGGCGTTCTAGATTCATTATAAAGCTATTACAGTCTGTTGGAGCTGTTGAGCACGTCGCGCATCTTGTGAGCTACCATATCTTGGATAGCTTGACGAGCAGGCTTCAGATATTGACGAGGATCGAAATCGCCGGGGTTTTCTACGAAATGCTTGCGAATGGAAGCAGTCATAGCTAAACGCAGGTCGGTGTCGATATTAATCTTGCACACGCCAAATTTGCCGGCACGCAGCAGCATATCTTCGGGAACGCCCTGAGCGCCATCCAGCTTGCCGCCGTATTTGTTGCATTCTTCAACAAAGGCGGGAATAACGGTGGAAGCACCATGGAGCACCAAAGGATAGCCCGGCAGCAGGTTGGTAATCTTCTCCAGACGAGCAAAATCCAGCTCCGGTTTGCCCTTGAACTTGTAAGCGCCATGGCTGGTGCCAATAGCAATAGCCAGAGAGTCGCAGCCGGTGCGCTCTACAAATTCTACTGCTTGGTCGGGGTCAGTGTAGGTAGCATCCTTGGCAGCAACCTTAACAGCGTCTTCCACGCCGGCCAGCTTGCCCAGCTCTGCTTCAACTACAACACCGCGTTCGTGAGCATATTCAACAACACGACGGGTGATTTCGATGTTTTCTTCGAAGGGATGCTTGCTACCGTCAATCATAACGGAGGTGAAGCCACCATCCACGCAGGCCTTGCAAATTTCAAAAT
>CAMFET010000028.1 GCA_945949475.1 uncultured Phascolarctobacterium sp. | reverse complement strand
AGCATAGTGATGTTTTACGCTACGAAGAAATTCTACGTATTGCTCGCTGCGCCCTAGATCTAGGCATCACACGCTTCAAAATCACAGGCGGCGAGCCCCTCGTGCGCAAGGGAGCAGTAGACTTTATCGCCAAGCTCAAGCAACTCGAAGGCGTAGAGCAGGTGACGCTCACTACCAACGGAACGCTACTGGAGAAAAACCTGCCACAATTACTAGCTTGCGGCATTGATGGCATCAACATTAGCCTAGACACCTTGGATAAAGAGCTTTACAAGCACATTACTGGCGGTGGAGATGTTGAAGCTGTAATAAAGGCCATAAAAGCGGTTGTGCAGACAGGCATAAAGTGTAAGATTAACTGTGTGCCTATAAAAAATAGCTATGTAAATAATAGTGTGAACGTGGACAAATTATCTCCATTACATAACGGTACAAAGGTGGACAACTTGTCTCAATCACAGACAAATATAGTTGAGTTTGCAGGCAGTTTAGCTGTTCCCTTGCGCTTTATCGAGCTCATGCCACTGGCTTGTAATGGCAATTTATCCTCCTATAGCGGCACAGAAATACGGGAAATATTATACAATGCTGGGTATGAGTTAAGGCCACTAAAAGAAAGCTTCGGCAATGGTCCAGCAGTCTATTATGAAGCCTCTAAGGCTGGTCATGCACAAATCATTGGCTTCATCGAGCCCTTACACGGAAAATTCTGCGCTAGCTGTAACCGCGTGCGCCTTACAAGCACAGGCCAGCTCAAGCCCTGCTTATATAGTCAGAGTACCTCAGATTTGCGCCAGCTGCTGCGTAGTAGCGCTAGCGAAGAAGAATTAGTGGAGGCATTAAAAGATGTCATCTATCACAAGCCACTGGGCCATCACTTTGAAGAAAAACCTGCCACCTTTAACATGAATGAAATTGGTGGTTAGAGTTTGCATAGTAAATATATATATATAAAGCTTTCTATGAATTAGATATGGGCACATAAACCATTGATATAGAAGGTTTAGTGCGAGATAGGAGGTTAAGCATGAGCGAACTAACCCATTTTGATAGTGAAGGCAACGCCATTATGGTGGACGTGAGCGAAAAGCCTGTGACCACAAGAATTGCCGTTGCCACAGGTAAAATATACGTTTGCCAAGAGATTTTTGAGCGCATCCAGCGCCACGAGATTGCCAAGGGCGATGTGCTCGGCGTGGCGCGTTTGGCCGGCATCATGGCCACAAAGCGCACCAGCGAGCTTATTCCCCTGTGCCACCCGCTGCCCTTGACCAAATGCGAAGTGAATTTTGAGCTTAAGGAAGCAGAGAGTGCGCTTTACTACATCGAAGCCACCTGCCTTGTGAAAACGGATGGCAAGACGGGGGTGGAGATGGAAGCACTCACTGGCGTGCAAATCGCACTCTTGACAATATACGATATGTGCAAGGCCATCGACAAGAGTATGCTCATCACCGATGTGCACTTAGTGAGCAAAAGTGGTGGTAAAAGCGGCGATTTCCGCTGGAAATGATTCGCTAGCTTACAATAAAGATGATTCTAATAGAAAGAATGCGGCTAAAAAGCAGCTCGCATAGAACTTGAGAAGTGTCTCTTTACAAATTACAAAGATACTAAATTTTTATTAGTAGCGTGAATATACCGAAAAGAACGTTCGCTAAAAACCTCTCCGGTATAGTTTTATACTAAAGTGTAGCTTTAGCTGAAAATATATAAGATAATCAGTATATGAGTAAGTCAATATATAAGAAAGACAGTATATTAAAAGTCAATATATAAGAAAGCCAATATATGAGAAAGTCAGGTAGAAATATATGCAAGAACAAAAGGGTAAAATCGTAGCCTTATGCATCAGCGAAGCGCGGGGCACAGTGAAGCATGCAGTGCCACAGGTTAAGCTTATCAAAGACTATGGCATCGAGGGCGACGCCCACGCAGGGCACTGGCACAGACAGGTGAGCCTACTAAGTGCAGAGCAAGTTGAGGCCTTCAACCAGCGCATTGCTTGTAGCAACGCGCAAATTCTCGAAAAAGCCAAACTGACAACACTTGATGCTAAAGAAAGCAACAACATAGCAGAGCCTGATGGTACGAAGAAAGCACTCATAGAGCCAGCAATAGAGGGCACCTTCGGCGAAAATATATTAGTCAGCGGCATCGACCTGCGCCAGCTGCCAGTTGGCAGCACGCTTACAGCGGGCGCTGTCATCCTCAAGCTCTCGCAAATCGGCAAGGAGTGCCACAGCCACTGCCAAATCTTCCACCGCGTAGGCGACTGCATCATGCCGCGTGAGGGCGTGTTCGCCACTGTGGAGCAGGGCGGCGTGCTCACGCCAGGCATGCCTATCACCGTACACCTGCCTGCGGCAGACGCGCCCCTGCGGGCCGCTGTAGTTACCCTTTCGGATAAGGGCTCCCGCGGGGAGCGTGTCGACACCGCCGGCCCCCGTGCCGCGGAGCTGCTCGCCGCCGCTGGCTACGAAGTAGTGGAGCAGGTGCTGCTGCCCGACGTGCAAGCCAAAATCGAGCGCGAGCTTAAGCGCTTAGCCGATAGTCGCCAGGTGGACCTCATCATCACCACCGGCGGCACAGGGATGGCGCCTAGGGACGTAACGCCCGAGGCCACTTTGGCCGTGGCCACCCGCAGCGTGCCCGGCATCGCCGAGGCCATTCGTGCGGGCTCGCTAGCCATCACCAAGCGTGCCATGCTCAGCCGTGGCGTCAGCGTGCTGCGTAATAGCACGCTCATCGTGAACCTGCCCGGCAGCAAAAAAGCGGTGGAGGAAGCGCTCGAAATCGTACTACCTGTGTTAGAGCACGGCATTCGCCTTGCCAAGGGCACGGATGGGGAGTGTGGACGCACATGAGCACTCCCTTGACAGCCGCTGCGAGCGCAAGCGCCGTAACCATGCCTATAAATAGCGCTGCTATGGCTGAGAGTACTGCAATAGATTTTTCTCCGCTGTGGATAAGCCTCGAAACCGCCTCCGCCACCATCGCCATCGTCTTCGTTTTGGGCGTGGTGGCCGCATGGTGGGTGGAGCGTTTGCCCACTGAAAGCGCCAAGATTTTCATCGACGGCGTCTTTACACTGCCCATGGTGCTGCCACCAACGGTGGCGGGCTTCTTCCTGCTTATTATCTTTGGCAATAACCGTCTTGTAGGGCGTTTCTTTATCGACAATTTAGGATTACAAATTGCCTTCAGCTGGCTGGCCACCGTCCTCGCGGCCGCCGTGATTGCCTTTCCCCTCATGTACCGCTCCGCCCGCGGAGCGCTGGCACAGGTGGACAAGGGCATCATGGAGGCGGGGCGCTCCTTGGGCATGACGGAATGGCGCATTTTTTGGCGCCTGCACTTGCCCAACGCACTCCCAGGCATTATTGCCGGGGGCCTGCTGGCGTTCGCCAGGGGCTTGGGCGAGTTCGGCGCCACGGCCATGCTGGCGGGCAATATCGCGGGCAAAACCCGCACGCTGCCCCTGGCAGTGTATAGTGCGGTGGCCGCCGGTGATTTTGACGCGGCGGGCATATATGTCGCCATCATTTTAGTCATTTGCTTCGCCGTAGTCATTGGCCTCAACTATTATCAATACAAGGTTAAACAGCAACAGGAGGGCTCCAGATGAGAAAATTACTCGTATGTGCTATGTGCATGCTCATGCTGTTGGCGTTGGGCTGCGCTGGCGAGAGCAAAAGGACAGCCAACAATAATGCTAAAGAAAAAAAGGTTGTGCACCTTGCTGCGGCTGCCAGCCTCGAAAAGGTCTTTGAGCAGCAGCTCATACCCATGTTCACGAAAAAGCATCCGCATCTAAAAATTCAGGGCATCTATGATGCGAGCGGCAAGCTGCAGAGCCAAATCGAAAATGGCCTCAGTGCCGACATCTTCATCTCCGCCGCTACTAAACAAATGCAGGCCTTGGATAAAAAGGGCTATCTGGACAGCGCCAGCATTAAGCCGCTGTTAGAAAATAAGCTTGTTTTAATCGTGCCTGCTAAGAGCGCAAGTGATATCAAGGAGTTCAAGGATATCGCCAAGGCTAAGCATCCCGCCATCGGCGACCCGGCTAGCGTGCCCGCAGGTCAATATGCACGCGAAGCACTCACCAGCCTCGGCCTGTGGCAGCAAATCGCGCCCAAAGCCAGCCTTGGCACCAACGTAACGCAGGTGCTGCACTGGGTGGGCGAGGGCAGTGCCGATGCAGGCCTAGTCTATGCCACGGACGCCGCCTTAATCAAGGATAAGGTGCGCGTGGTTGCTGAGGCGCCTGCTGGCTCCCTCAAAAAGCCCATCATTTATCCTATTGGCATTTTGAAAAATGCTCCTCAAACCAATGCGGCCAAGGAATTGGCAAGCTTTTTACAATCGGAAGAAGCTATGCAGGCCTTTGCTAAATATGGCTTTGCCAGAGCAAAATAAATGCTGATAAGGCTCGTAAAAGAGCAGAATATGACTAGTTAATTTAAAAATAGAGCCAGGAGAATAGATTATGAAGCTAATTAAAACGCAAGACGCCGTGGGCAGCGTGCTCTGCCACGATTTAACGCAAATCATCAAGGGCGTAACCAAGGACGCCGTTTTTCGCAAGGGACATATCGTGCAGCCGGAGGATATCCCCGTGCTGCTTTCCATTGGCAAGGAGCATCTTTATGTGTGGGAGGCGGATGAAAGCATGCTGCACGAAAACGATGCCGCCCGCATCCTGTGCGATTTGTGCAAAAACGAGCAGATGCTGGAATCCGACGTCAAGGAGGGCAAAATCGAGCTTAGCGCCGCCATGGACGGCCTCTTTAAGGTGGATGGCAAGCGCTTGGCGCTCGTCAACGGCTTTGGCCAGATGATGATTGCTACGCGCCACGGTAACACTCCCGTGAAGAAGGGCGATAAGCTGGCCGGCACGCGTATCATTCCTTTGGTTATTGAAAAAGCCAAAATGCAGGCCGTGCAGGAGCTGTGCGGCGAGGAGCCGCTTTTAAAACTCATGCCCTATAAGCTAAAAAAGGCCGCCGTAATTGCCACCGGCAGCGAGGTTTTCACCGGTCGCATTAAGGATACTTTCACCCCCGTAATTGTGGAAAAGCTGGCGGAATACGGCGTGGAGGTTATGCATAAGCAAATTTTGGGCGACGATCCCGATGCTGTGACTGCCGCCATCAAGAGTGCAATCGAAGAAAAGGGCGCGGAGCTAGTCTGCTGCACCGGTGGCATGAGCGTGGACCCCGATGATAAAACGCCCTTGGCAATTAAAAACACCGGCGCGCAGATTATTTCCTATGGCGCACCTGTTTTGCCCGGCGCGATGTTCCTTTTGGCCTATTATGGCGACAGCAAGGTGCCCGTCATGGGCCTGCCGGGCTGCGTAATGTACGCCAAGCGCACGATTTTTGACCTCGTCTTGCCCAGAGTCATCGCCTGCGACAGGGTGAGCGCCGAGGAATTGGCCGCCCTAGGCGAGGGCGGACTATGCCTAAATTGCCCCGTGTGCACCTATCCCGCCTGCGGCTTTGGCAAGGGGTGGTAAGATGAGCTATGTAGCGCCGCAAAAATTTCACGTCAAGGTGCGCGTGTATAACGAAGAAATCGCCTTTGGCAAGGGTATTGCCCAAATATTAGCGCTGGTGCAGCGCCATGGCTCGCTCGCTGCGGCCTACAAGGAAATGGGCATGTCCTCCAGCAAGGCGTGGAAAATTTTACACCGGGCCGAGGCAGATTTGGGCTATCCCTTGCTTAAAGGCGTCAGCGGGGGCGCGCACGGCGGGGGCACGGTGCTCACGCCCGAGGGTGAAGAGCTCCTGGCAAAATTTACCGCATTTGACCATGCCGTTCAAAGCTTTGCCCAGGCAACCTTTCAGAAGGTCTTTGAGCAGGGGCAAGAAAAGCAGCCAAAAAATCCACAGTAATCACAGTAAAAATATACTCAAATTCCTATTCTTTTTCACAAAATGCTACCTTTTTCTTGACTAAATATGTAGCCCGTTGTATAATTGATTTGCTTATTATTAGAACTAAATCTTATTTAGAGACTATGATTAGCAACAATCTAAACACAGTTAATATTTAAACACTGTGAGCTAGTGAAGGAAGGTACAAAAATGAGTGTATTCGGTGCTGCAATTGATTATTTTGTAAAGGGTGGACCTGTAATGTGGCCACTATTATTTTGCTCCCTTGCTACTGTGGGCATAGGTGTGGAACGCTTTTTATATTATAAACAAGCGGATAGCGGCAAAGAATTCACCAAAAAGTTTTGCGGCTATATTGAAGAGGACGATTGGCTCAATGCCAAAAGATTGGCCGATGCTACTAAGGGCGAGGTTGCTAAGCTAGCCACCATCGTTATGGCGCGTCATGGTAATTTTGAACGCTTGGAGGGCTTCATTGCCGCCCGCGCCGAGCGTGCTATCGATAAATTTGAGAAGAATCTGGGCTATTTGGGCGTTATGGTATCACTTTCACCCGTGTTGGGCCTTTTGGGCACCATCACCGGCATGATTTCGTCCTTTAACGCGCTTAACGAAAGAAGCACCAATCCCATGGCTGTAACCTCCGGCATTGGCGAATCCTTGATTACCACCGTTTTTGGCCTGTGCATCTCCATCGTGGCCATTTTGTTCCATGCATATTTTACCCGCCGTATGAAGGGCGTTACCATGGATATCGAAGAAATGAGCAATACCCTGCTGGAGGCAATTGCCAAAAATATTTGTGATGATAATTGTGGAGGGCACAAGCAATGATTAAGCTGAGGCAAAGAGATGGTGGAAAAGCACCAGAGCCGATGCTGAGCCCCATGATTGATATGATTTTTTTGCTGCTGGTGTTCTTCATCATCAGCACCATGTATATGAGCGAAATCAAGACCATTCCCATTCGCTTGCCGGTGGCCCAGCATTCGCAAACCGTGAGCAAGAGCAATTTTACGGTGACGATTAAAAAGGATGGCAGCATTTTTCTGGATGAAACAGCCATCGATGTGGAGCAGCTGGTGGCTAATGCAGCAGCAGAAAGCAAGCGCGACTCCTCCTTTTCGGTGATTATTCGTGCGGAGGGGGATGCGGAATATCGCACTGTGATTCAGCTGATGGATAAGCTGAAGGGTGCAGGCGTAACCCGCTTTGGCCTCGCTACGGATGTGGGTGATGGCAAATGAAGGATGAACAAAAGCGTTATGGTACTGCGCTAGGTACGGCGGTAGCTGTGCATGTACTCTTTGCGCTCGTGATTGGCATCTTTGGCTATCGCTTTGTGAGCCGTCCTCCCCAAATTTTGGAGGTGGCCTTAGTTGGCGGCGGTGGCGGTGCCCCCGAGCAGGTGGAGGAGCAGCAGGATAACAGCATTTTGCGCAGCATCGACGATATTATCGACAAAAGGCTGAAGCCCGAAACAAAAAAGGTAGTCACCAAAAAAACGGTGCCCAGCACTAAGCCCCAGCCAGGGCCTAGCAATAATCAGACTAGCGGCCCCAGCAATGCCACAGGCAATGGTAGCGGTACTGGTAGCGGTACTGGCAGCGGCAGTGGTGATGGCGCAGGTGCCGGCGAAGGCCGTGGCGTGCCTGTAACACCGCCGCGCGTGGTGTCGGCAATGCAGCCCAAGTACCCCAGCTCTGCACGCAGTGCTGGCATTGAAGGCGTGGTGGGCGTCAAGATGCTCGTCAACGCCAGTGGCAAGGTTACGGAGGCCATCGTGGTGCGCTCCTCCGGCAATGCAGCCCTGGACGAGGCGGCGGTGGCTGCTGTGTATAAATGGCGCTTTACGCCTGCGAAGGACAAATTTGGCCAAAAGGCACCCTGCTACGTGACGCAGGGCATTCGCTTCGACCTAAAAAGATAGACTAATAGTTTCTTTTCGCTAGACTGCCTGATGGAGACAAGGCGCCGGACGGCAGTCTTTTTCCTATAGCGTAGCTTGGCAAATTTAAGGAGGTGTAGTCAGTGTTTTTTAAAAGCAATCGCAAAGGCTTCTTGCTGCTGGCTATGCTTCTTTGTTTTTGTATATTGTGCTTTGGCTGCGGCAAGCCCAAGTTTGCCAAGCCTGCAGGCCAGCCCCTGTATACGCTAACCGATGCTACGGGCACGGCGGTGGCCTTTATGCACAAGCCTCAGCGCATCGTGTCGCTATCCATCAGCACGGACGAAATCCTGCTCGATTTGGTGGCTGCCAAGCGCATTGTGGCGCTCACTACATATGTGGATGACGT
>CAMFET010000027.1 GCA_945949475.1 uncultured Phascolarctobacterium sp. | reverse complement strand
CTGCCCGGTATGCGCAAGGCCATTAGCAAGCTTGCCCAGGGTAATTACACCATTGAGCGGCGCAAAATGCTGCAGGCCACCGTTATCAAGGATGGCACAGTACTCCTAACCGACCATGCGCTGAACGATTTTGTGCTAGCCAAGGGTATGTTCAGCAAGCTGGCACATCTAAGAATGTATATTAATGGCAAGCCCTCCGGCCGCTATGCAGCAGATGGCCTGATAATCGCTACCGCCACCGGCTCCACCGCTTATTCGTTATCAGCAGGCGGACCCTTAGTGATGCCGGAGCTGGATGTGAGCGTGATTACCCCGGTATGTGCGCATTCGCTGACAGCGCGAGCTTTAGTAATACCGCTTTCCGACTGCATCGAGCTCACAGCTGTGCCGGGTAGTGAAGAGATGATGCTCTCCTGTGATGGCGAAAACGTAATTGAGGTGCAGGACGATACCTACGTGCGTATCGAAAAAAGCCCCTATACCATGAAGCTGATTCGCTTGACCAGCAGGGATTATTACCAAACCTGGCAGCAAAAGCTAATGCGCAACGTATAAACTAATTTTAGCTTTAATAAATTGCAATTGAGGTGATGCAAATGAAAATGACCAGACATGCAAAAATCAAGGAGATAATCGATAATCATAAGATAGAGACCCAGGAGGATTTAGCGAGCGCCCTGCGCAATGAGGGTATCGACGTTACCCAAGCCACCGTTTCGCGCGATATCAAGGAATTGATGCTGGTGAAGGTGCCTGATGCCAATGGTCACTATCATTATGCATATCCTAAGGAGCATGGCATGCTGCTGACGGTGGAGCGCTTAGAGCGCACCTTTCACGATAGCATTGTGAATGTGCGTACCTCCGACAGCATGGTGGTTATTCATTCCCTGCCCGGTACGGCGCAGTCCGTGGCCTTTGCCATTGATTATATGAAATGGCCCGAGGTTTTGGGCACGATTGCCGGTGATGACACTGTTTTTGTAGCTATGGAAAATAAAGAGGGTGTGCTGAGCTTGCTCAAACGCCTGAAGGAATATCGCTAAGGCGGTGACAAAATGCTCCAATCATTGCATGTGCATAATTTTGCATTATTAGAGGACGCTCATGCGGATTTTACGCCCGGCTTTAACGTCTTCACCGGCGAAACTGGTGCCGGCAAATCCATCCTTATCGATGCCTTTGGTATGGTCTTAGGTGGTCGTGCCTCCGTAGATTACGTGCGCAGCGGAACCGAGGGACTGTGGGTGCAGGCTGTTTTTGATATCACAAACCAGGAGGACATCAAAAACATTCTGCGCGAGCAAGGGCTCGAGGCAGAGGATGATTTGTTTTTGAAAAGACAAATCAGTGCTGCCGGTAAAAGCCGTGCGCTCGTGAATGGCGTGCAGGTGCCGTTGGCTGTGCTAAAGCAAATTGGTACGGCCTTGGTGGATATTCATGGTCAGCACGAAAATCAAGCTCTGCTTAAGCCCGAGGCAGCGCGCCTTGTGACCGATGCCTTTGGCGGAGCTACGCTGCAGGTTGCTTTAACTGCTTATCAAAAGGATTACGCGCTGTACGTAAAAGCCAACAAAACGCTGGCGCAGCTGCAGCAGGATAACGAGGAGCAGGATTTGCTCATGGACCGCTATGCTTGGGAAATCAACGAAATTACCAAGGCTAATTTAGTGGTGGGTGAGGAAGAAGGCCTGGAGGCTGAGGCTCGCCTTTTGCAAAATAGCGAACGTATCATTAGGTCCGTTAATGCTGCTTACGAGCAGCTGGATGATGAGGACGCCGTGTTGGCGCGGTTGGCCAGAGTACGCGATGAGCTGGTCTATGCAGCGCGCTATGATGAACGCTTGCAGTCCTTGGCCGAGGTCGTGGACAGCGCTTGGATTAATCTAGATGACTGCCGCAGCGAGCTAGCAGATTATTTGAGCCGTAGTGATTTTAATGAAGAGCGGGCTACAGAGGTGCAGCAGCGCTTAGATACAATTTATCGCTTGCATAAAAAATATGGCGGTAGCACGGAGGCTGTCTTAGCTTATTTGGAGAGCACGCAGGCCAAGCTGGCCCAGCTGCAAAACATTGCCGCTGCCTTGGAAAAGGCGCAGCACGAGCTGACGCAGGCTACGAAAAGGCTTCAGGTAACTGCAGCTGCCCTCACTAAAGAGCGAGAGCGCAGTGCAGCTGCGTTAAGTCAAAGCATTACTACGCATATCCATGATTTGGCCATGCCCAATGGTCGCTTGGAAATTGCCATTACTCCCTTAGAGCGTTTTACAACAACTGGTCGCGATGCAGTGCGTTTTTTGTTTAGCGGCAATTTGGGTGAGCCTTTAAATGATTTGGAGAAGGTGGCCTCCGGCGGCGAGCTGAGCCGTATTGCCCTAGCCATGAAAACGGTGCTGATGCACACAACGCAGGTGGGCACAATGGTGTTCGACGAAATCGACACCGGCGTGGGCGGCGTCACAGCACAAAAAATGGCTGAAAAAATCGCTGCTATTGCCACTGTGGGGCAGGTGCTGTGCATTACGCATTTGCCGCAAATCGCAGCCTTTGCCGATAATCATATTTATATTGAAAAGAAGAGTGCGGAGGGTCGCACTGCTACCGTACTGACGGTGCTGGATTATAACCAGCGTTTGCAGGAGCTGGTGCGCATGACTGCAGGCGTGAGCACCTCGCGCGCTGCCTTAGAAAGCGCTACAGAGCTGCTTGTGGCTGCGGACGAAGTGAAGAAAAGCTTGCGTAAATAGAGGTGAAAGCTAGATGTTAAAAGTATTTCATGAGCCTGCCCTAGACGAGGTTTATGTTGAGGGCAGCAATGAAGAGGTTTTTAGTGGTCGTTTGTTAAAGGTGCAGCGTGACCATGTTACGTTGCCCAATGGCAGCGACACCACGCGTGAATATATTCGCCATCCCGGCGCCGTGGCCATTGTGCCCGTGCTGGAGGATGGTCGTGTAGTTTTAGTGAAGCAGTGCCGCTATCCCTTGGGCACCCTGCTGTGGGAAATACCGGCAGGTAAGCTGGACCATGGCGAGGCCGAGGATAAGCTGGAGTGTGCCAAGCGCGAGCTGAGCGAGGAAACCGGCTACGAGGCCGCAGGCTGGCAGCATTTGCTGAGCATCGCTACAACGCCGGGCTTTTCTGACGAAATTATTCATTTATATAAAGCATGGGGACTCAAAAAATATGCCCAACACACCGATGAGGACGAATTCATCGGCGTGCAGGCCTTCACCCCGGCAGAGCTAAAAAAGATGGTGGCAACAGGGGAGCTGTACGATAGCAAATCCCTGTGTGCCCTGTATGCGGCAGGTATATTATAAAATGACTCCTGGTAAATATACTTCCTATGTGATTTTGGCGTTGGCGGTGTTCTTTCTATCCACCTCCGGCATTTTTGCCAAGGTGGCGCAGGCGCCCTCGGGCATTATCGCCTTTTATCGTTTATTAGTGGCAGCAGTAGCTTTGCTGCCATTACTTTTATGCAAAAGAGAAAATCGTGAGCAGCTGGCAAATTTACCGCGCAAGCTGCTTTTTACGGGCATTTTATCGGGCTTTATTTTGGCAGTGCATTATGTGCTGTGGTTTGAATCGCTCAAGTTCACCTCCGTAGCGAGCTCCGTGGTTTTAGTAACGCTGCAGCCCTTGTTCACCATTTTAGGCAGCTATCTTTTGTGGCAGGAGCGCTGCAGCAGGGGAGGACTGCTGGGCTGTTTACTGGCCATCGCCGGCAGCATTATCATCGGCTGGGGTGATTTTGCCGTGAGCTGGCGCGCCTTTGTGGGCGATGTGATGGCCTTGGTAGCAGCAGCTGTAATCGCTGGCTATTTTCTCATTGGTCAGCAGGTGCGGCGCAGCTTGGGCGTTATTCCCTATTCTGTGCTGGGCTATAGCAGCGGCGCCTTTTTCTTAGGTCTCTATAGCCTTGCCTGTGGCTATCCCTTTACTGGCTATAGCCAGCAAACGTGGCTGTGCTTTTTGGGCTTAGCCTTAGTTTCCACTATTTTGGGACAGCTTATATTTAATTGGCTTTTAAAATGGCTGAGCGCCACCGTCATTTCCATGAGCATTTTGGGCGAGACTGTGGGCACCTGCTTTTTAGGCTACGTGCTTTTGGGCGAGGTTATCACGCTGCAGCAGTTCATCGGCATCGTAGGCATTCTTTGTGGTATCGGTATTTTTCTCTACCAAAAGGACAGATAAGTGGCAGTGCCACGGCCTAGCTAAGGCGAATTATTTAGCTCTAGCAACGCAAAATGTTCGATTAGCTCTGAATATTCGCCACAGGATATTGGACAAACAGGCGAAATGTGTTAAAATATATACGAAACTGTAAGTAATCACCTCGAAATACAATTCGATTATTGGACTGGAGGCTGTGTATATGAGTAGTATTAGAAGAATCTATGTGGAGAAGAAGGACGCCTTTGCCGTCGAAGCCCATGGCTTGCTGGCAGATTTGCGCAATAATTTGGGCATGGGCGCTCTCAAAAATATCCGCATTATTAATCGTTATGATGTAATGGGCCTGAGCGACGAGGAGTTTGCCATGGCTAAGGCTTTAGTGCTGTCCGAGCCGCCTGTGGATACCGTTGTGGAAGAAAGCTTGGAGCTGGCAGCCGGTGAAGTGGCCTTTGCAGTAGAGCTGTTGCCCGGCCAATACGACCAACGCGAGGATTTTGCCGAGCAATGCATTCAGCTGATTACCCAAAAGGAGCGTCCCATGGTGGCTGCTGCCAAGGTCTATGTGCTGGAGGGCGAGCTGAGCGCTGAGGATGTTGCTAAAATCAAGGCTTATTGCATCAACCCGATTGAAGCACGTGAGGCCGAGCAGGCTAAACCCGAGACACTGATTAGCACCTGCGAGGAGCCGGAAAAGGTGAAGAGCGTAGCTGGCTTCTTGACTATGACTAAGGACGAGGCCGAAGCACTGCGCAAGGATATGGGCCTGGCCATGAGTCTTGAGGATTTGCTGTGGTGCCAAAAATATTTCAACGAAGAACATCGTGAGCCCACTATCACCGAAATTCGCGTGCTGGATACCTATTGGTCCGACCATTGCCGTCACACTACCTTCATGACACAAATCGAGGATGTGGACATCGTTCCGGGTACCTTTACCAAGCCCGTACAAGAGGCTTACGATAAATATATGGCTGCTCGTGATGCTGTGTATGGCGAGGGCACCGAGCGCCCGGTAACACTGATGGATATTGCCGTTATCGGCATGAAGAAGCTGCGCAAGGAGGGCAAGCTGGAGGATTTGGATCAATCCGAGGAAATCAATGCTTGCTCCATCGTGGTGCCCATTGAGGTAGATGGCAAGACCGAGGACTGGCTGGTGATGTTTAAGAACGAAACTCACAACCATCCTACGGAAATCGAGCCCTTCGGCGGCGCTGCTACCTGCTTGGGCGGTGCGATTCGCGATCCTCTCTCCGGTCGTTCTTATGTATACCAGGCTATGCGTGTTACCGGCTGCGCAGATCCGCGCACTCCTGTGAGCGAAACCCTGCCGGGCAAGCTGCCCCAGCGCAAGATTACCATTGGTGCTGCCGCTGGCTACAGCTCCTATGGCAACCAAATTGGCTTGGCAACCGGCCATGTACAAGAATATTATCATGATAAATTCGTAGCTAAGCGTATGGAAATTGGCGGCGTTATGGGTGCTGCACCCCGCAGTGCTGTGCGTCGTGAGCGTCCTGCAGCTGGCGATATTGTTATTTTGCTGGGCGGCAAGACCGGTCGCGATGGCTGCGGCGGTGCTACTGGCTCTTCCAAGGAGCACACTGTGGACTCTTTAATGAGCTGCGGTGCCGAGGTACAAAAGGGTAATCCTCCCACTGAGCGCAAAATTCAGCGCCTGTTCCGCAATCCGGCCGTGACTGCGATGATTAAACGCTGCAATGACTTTGGTGCTGGTGGTGTTTCCGTTGCTATTGGCGAGCTCACCGATGGCCTTGTAATCGACTTGGATAAGGTTCCTAAGAAGTACGAGGGCTTGGATGGCACCGAGCTGGCTATTTCTGAATCCCAGGAGCGCATGGCTGTGGTTATTGAAGCCGCTAACCGTGACGCCTTTATTAAATATGCTGATGAGGAAAATCTGGAAGCTACTGTGGTGGCCGAGGTTACTGCAGAGCCGCGTTTAGTAATGTTCTGGCGTGGGGATAAGATTGTGGACCTGTCCCGTGCTTTCCTCGATACTAACGGCGTAGCCCAGCACACTAATGTAACTGTGGCTGAGGAGAAAGCCGAGAATGTTTTTGAGCAGGTTCCTGCTGAGGTTACTGCTGCTGCGGATTTGGAGTCTGCTTGGCTGGCTAATTTGGGCCGCTTGAATGTGTGCAGCGAAAAGGGCTTATCCGAGCGCTTCGACAGCACCATTGGTCGTGGCACGGTGCTGATGCCCTTCGGCGGCAAAACTCAGCTCACTCCGGCCGAGGGCATGGTGGGCCGTATCCCCGTGCTGCACGGCAATACTACCGCTGCCTCTGTTATGGCCTGCGGTTATAATCCGGCTGTGGCTTGCTGGAGTCCCTTCCACGGCGCTATGTATGCTGTAACCGAGTCCGTGGTACGCGCTACTGCTTTGGGTGCTGACCCGGCTAAGCTGCGTTTGACGCTGCAGGAGTATTTCCCGAAGCTGCACGATGCTACTAGCTGGGGCCAACCCTTTAGCGCTTTGTTAGGTGCTTTTACTACCTTGGATGCCTTGGAGCTGCCTGCCATCGGTGGCAAGGACTCCATGAGCGGCACCTTTATGGATAAAACTGTTCCGCCTACGCTGGTTTCCTTCGCTGTGGGCGTTATCGACGGCGATAAGGCTGTTTCGGCAGAGTTTAAGGCTGCAGGGGATGAGGTAGTTTTCTTGTCCTGCCCGCGCGATAATGCCGAGGTGCTGGATTTTGCAGCACTGCGCAAGAATTTGACCGCTGTACACGCAGCTATGGAAGCAGGCCAAATCAAGGCTGCTGCTGCTGTGAAGGAGGGCGGTATCGCTGCTCTCGTAACCACGATGGCTATGGGCAACGAGCTGGGCTTTGAGTTCATTAAGCCCTTCCATGATCCGGAAAGTCTCTTTACCTTGCAGCCCGGCGGCATGGTGCTGGAGCTGGCCGCTGGCGTGGACCCGGATGAGATTTTTGCTGGCCTTGATTACATGGTGCTGGGCCACACTACTGCAGCTGCAGGCATCGCCATCAACGATACTGTGATTGCTGCGGATAAGGCCTTGGCTGCTTATCGCGAGCCCTTGCAAAAGATTTTCCCGGATAGCCTGCCCGCTGTAGAGGAGCCCGCGGATATCAAGATGCCGCTGTATACTGCTAAGCTGGCCTTGACTGCGCCTGTGAATATTGCTAAGCCTCGCGTATTTATCCCTGTGTTCCCTGGCAACAACTGTGAATACGACAGTGCGCGTGCCTTTGAGGCTGCTGGCGCTGAGGCGAATACCTTTATTATTCGCAATTTGACTGCTGCTGCTATTGAAGAGTCCGTAGAAGCAATGGTTAAATATATCAATAATTCTCAAATCGTGATGATTCCCGGTGGCTTTAGCGCTGGTGACGAGCCGGATGGCAGTGGCAAGTTTATTGCTACCATGTTCCGCAATCCGCGCATTAAGGAAGCCATCAGTGATTTGCTGGAGAACCGCGATGGCTTGATGCTGGGCATTTGCAACGGCTTCCAAGCCTTGATTAAGCTGGGACTTGTGCCCTATGGCGAAATCTGCGATTTGACTAGTGCTTCGCCGACCTTGACCTTTAACAATATCGGTCGTCACATTTCCCAAATCGTGACTACTCGCGTTGTTTCCAACAAGTCTCCCTGGTTCAGCCTGTGCGAGCCCGGCGAGGAGCATGCAATTGCTGTTTCTCACGGTGAAGGCCGCTTCTACGCACCGGAAGCAACGATTAAGGAGCTCTTTGCGAATGGCCAAGTCGCTACTCAGTACGTGAATGCAGCAGGTGTTCCCACGATGAACACTCCGTTTAATCCCAACGGCAGCTTGTATGCTATCGAGGGCATTACTAGTCCCGATGGACGTATTTTGGGCAAGATGGGCCACAGCGAGCGCTTCGCACCCGGCCTCTTCCGCAATATCGCTGGCGAAAAGGACCAAAAAATCTTCCTCAGCGGCGTAAATTATTTTAAATAACAAGTAAAAACTGGTGACTTAGCTAGTCACAAAGATTTTTAAGACACTCGTGTTACGCGGGTGTCTTTTTTTGTGCTTTTTTAAGCAGAAGTAAGCCTAGAAAGAGCT
>CAMFET010000026.1 GCA_945949475.1 uncultured Phascolarctobacterium sp. | reverse complement strand
GCCGCAGCGCCAATCATCCCCAAATAACAATCCACTATGGGCCTTTGCAGCACAATGCACAGCAGGCTCACGATTGTGGCCAGCACCAAGGGCTTAAAGAAGGCCAGCATACTGAGCCTTTGATCTGCCGCGCCATGAGCTTGGGCCGCATAGCCCGTGGTGCTCACACGCAGAAAGCCAAAGAGCCAGTAAAGATTATTGAACAAAATAGCTCCCAGCGACACGGCGGCAATGTATTTAGGGTCCGGCAGCTGGCCCATCACCGCCGTATTCACCGCTCCCATCAAGGGCTGCGTCATCGTAGAAAGCATAAAGGGCACCGTTAAGCCTAGGTATTCCCTATCCGTAAGCAACCTCATATAATCATACAACTCCCTTATTCATATATAATACTAATATATATAAGCAACTTAGATATATATGTTATCACAGTACGGAGATTTTAGCAATAGGGTTCTTAAGAGTAAAAAAGGCGGCAGAGCTAAAATGCCCTGCCACCCTTTTATTTATATTGATTGTAATGCTTTGCTGCAGCACGATCTATATCAAAAGCACGAATCAATTCTGTAACTGCCTGGCTAGGTGAAACCACACCATTAACAGCAGCCTCCATAACAGCGGGCAAACGCCCTTTAATCATTGGATCCTCAAAGAAAAGATTATGCAAATGCTCATCAATCATGCTATTAACCCAGGACACCGTCTGGCTTTTGCGCCGTCTTGCAAAAGCGCCCGATTCCTTAGTCACCTTTTCGAACTTGCGCATCACCGCCCACAGCTCTAGCAGGCCCTCGCCGGTAAGGGCAGAGCAGCGATAGGCATGGGTTTTCCAGCCCTCGGTAGCAGGACGAATGAACTCAATCATCCGTTCATACTCACCCTGGGTCACAATAGCCTTGGGCAAATTATCCCCATCAGCCTTGTTAACCACAATGGCATCCGCAACCTCCATAATGCCCTTCTTAATGCCCTGCAAATCGTCACCTGCACCGGTGAGCACAACCAGCATAAAAAAGTCCACCATGGAACGCACGGTAATTTCGCTTTGCCCTACGCCAACAGTTTCTACTAAGATTACATCACAGCCAGCGGCCTCGCATAGCAGCATGGTTTCGCGGCTTTTGCGAGCCACACCGCCCAAGGTTCCCTTGGCCGGGGAAGGGCGAATAAAGCAATTGGGTTCACGGGACAGCATCTGCATACGGGTTTTATCGCCCAAAATAGAGCCACCGGTTATGGAGCTGGTGGGGTCCACCGCCAGCACGGCCACCTTATAGCCCTGCTTGCACAGCATTTGGCCAAAGGCTTCGATAAATGTGCTCTTGCCGGCACCGGGCACACCGCTGATGCCAATGCGCAGGGCCTTGCCCGTGCGGGGCAAGAGGGACTGCAGCACCCGTTGCGCTTTATCAAAATCCTTGGGAGCATTGCTTTCAATCAAAGTAATAGCTTGGGAAAGAGTTTTGCGATCGCCCTCACTGACTCCTTTAATTAGCTGTTCCGGAGTAGGCTTTTTCCGCAAAGGAAATCTTTTAATCTGCTCTACCGGCGTATACTTTTCTTCAGAAACAGCGTTTACGGCACTATCAATACCGCCCATAACGGAGCAAGCAAAGTTGGGATCTTTTTTAAGAGGAACCCAGCTCGGCCTAATATCTTTTTCACCAGTTTCAGGCATTTACATCACCTCAGTCCTCAGCCTGTTCAGCCTTCGCGCGGTCAACCAGCATTTGCAGCAGCTGGATGCAGCATTTGGGAATATTGGTGCCGGGGCCAAAGATGCCTGCAGCACCATGCTCATACAGATAATCATAGTCTTGAGCAGGGATTACGCCACCAATGCAAACCATGATATCCTCACGACCGCGTTTTTTCAATTCCTCAACCAGAGCGGGCAGCAAGGTCTTGTGACCTGCAGCCAGGGAGGAGAAGCCTACCATATCAACGTCGTTATCCACTGCATCCTGTGCGGATTCCTCCGGAGTTTGGAACAAGGGACCAACGTCGACGGTCCAGCCCATATCGGCAAAGGAGGTTGCCAGTACCTTTTGGCCACGGTCATGACCATCCTGACCCATCTTGGCCAAGAAGATACGCGGACGACGGCCCTCCAGCTTTTCAAACTCATCAGCCAGCTTGGTGGCTTTTTCCATATCGTCGTTGCCACTGAATTCGGAAGAATATACACCGGAAACAGTGTGGATTACAGCATTGAAACGACCGGAAACCTTTTCCACTGCGTCGGAAATTTCGCCCAAGGAAGCACGGTCGCGTGCTGCTTGTACAGCCATCTCCAGCAGGTTGCCGTTGTCACGGCTTTCGGCTGCGCGAGTAATAGCCTCCAGGTCAGCTCTAACCTTTTCGCCATCACGCTCTGCTCTCAGTTTTTCCAAGCGCTTGATTTGGGCATTGCGTACAGCGGTATTATCAATGGACAATACATTCAGCGGGTCTTCCTTAGCCAAACGATACTTGTTCAGGCCAACGATGGTTTCCTTACCGCTATCGATATTAGCTTGACGGCGAGCTGCGCACTCTTCGATACGCATCTTGGGCAAGCCGGTGGCAATAGCCTTGGCCATACCGCCCAAAGCTTCAACCTCTTGAATATGAGCCCAAGCACGGCGAATAATCTCATTAGTGAGGTATTCCAGATAATAGGAACCGCCCCACGGGTCAATAATCTTGCAAACCTTGGTCTCGTCCTGAATATACAGCTGGGTATTACGGGCCAGGCGAGCGGAGAAATCAGTAGGCAGCGCGATAGCTTCGTCCAAAGCGTTAGTATGCAGGGATTGGGTGTGGCCCAAGGCTGCAGACATAGCTTCCATACAGGTTCTGGAAATATTGTTAAAGGGATCCTGCTCTGTCAGGGACCAGCCAGAGGTTTGGCTATGGGTGCGCAGCGCCATGGATTTCGGATTCTTAGCACCAAAGCTCTTCAGGATCTTAGCCCACAGCACGCGAGCCGCACGCATCTTGGCCACTTCCATGAAGTAGTTTTTGCCCATATCCCAGAAGAAGGACAAGCGTTTCGCGAAGGCATCCACCGGCAGGCCGGCAGCTTCACCGGTACGGATATATTCCATACCATCTGCCAGAGTATAGCCCAGCTCCAGGTCGCAGGTAGCGCCGCATTCCTGAATATGATAGCCGGAAATAGAAATGCTGTTGAATTTGGGCATATATTTAGTGGTATATTCAAAAATATCGCCGATAATACGCATGGACATAGCCGGCGGATAAATATAGGTATTACGCACCATGAATTCCTTCAGGATATCGTTTTGAATGGTGCCTGCCATAATGGATTTATCAACGCCCTGCTCCTCGCCGGAAACGATGAAGAAGGCCAGAATGGGCAGTACGGCGCCGTTCATGGTCATGGATACGGACATTTGATCCAAAGGAATGCCGCTGAACAGAATATTCATGTCCAGCATGGAGCATACAGATACGCCAGCCTTACCTACGTCGCCTACAACACGTGGGTTATCGGCATCATAGCCGCGGTGGGTGGGCAGGTCGAAGGCGATGGACAGGCCCTTTTGACCGGCGGCCAAATTACGGCGATAGAAAGCGTTGGATTCCTCTGCAGTGGAGAAGCCTGCATATTGGCGTACAGTCCAGGGACGGAAAACATACATGGTGGAATAAGGGCCACGCAGGAACGGAGGAATACCGCTCATAAAGTCCAAATGGTTGCATTTAGCATAGATATCCTTGGTATACAGCGGTTCTTTAGGAATACGCTCCAAGGTTGTATCGTAAAGGGCATCATAATTTTCGCCCATTTTCGCTTCCAGGTTTTTCTTCCATTCTTCATAAGAGCAGGACGGATGATCCGGAACAGATACTTTAGTGAAATCAGGATTAATGCTCATTATTCAATCATCCCCTTCTTCTGTTGCAGTTTCTTCAAGGTTGCAAAGCAATTAGCTTTGACACTGATAAAATCATCAACACCGGCAGCTAGATAAATAGCCTCCAAATCCTTAGGTGCTGCACCTGCCAGGAACAGAGTCATATTGGGGTTGGCAGCCTTCAGCATGGGAGCCAGGGCCGGCACATCCTCCGGATAGGTCTTGTCAGTGGAGCAAATTACAGCCACATCGTAGGGAGTACCCTTGTCATCAATGCCAGCCTTCAAGGCAGCTACGCATTTCTCATAGCGGGAGCCGGGCTTGCCCTCGTCATCCTGGAAGCCATTGTTCAGATGCACATTGAACTCGCCAACCTGCAGGAAGCTGGTGGAGAAGTCGGCGCGAGCCTTGTGTTGGGGAATGGGTCCCATGTTAGCCAGGAATACCTCCACATTCTTACCAGTTTCTTTCATATAGCGTTCCGTATCAAAGCGCAGCGCTTCATAACGCTCGGTCCAATGATGAGCGGTGATGGGTGTGATAGTCTCGATTTCTTCAGCCTTGCAGCCTGCTGCTGCAACCTGACCTAAGGTTGCGCCATTGCTAAAGGCTTCGATGGCTGCTTCTACGCTAGCCACATCAGCCAGCTTGCCGGCCACGAAATTAGTGTCAATATCGGCCACATAAGCGGCTACTGCAGCTGCACGCTGCTTCTTCAGGGCTTCGCTATCCTCTGCGCGACGCTCCAGGGGCTCTTCGGTCATATTCGGATACATGTTAACGCCAACAGCACGATCCTTGCGCAGCTCCAAAGCCTTGAAGCGTTCGTCCAAGGTTTTGGCGATTTGCTCTTGGGGATAGCCAGCTTGCAAAGCCTTAACCATACCACCCATGCCTTCAATTTTTTGGAACTCAGCCCAAATCTTTTCTACAATCTGCTTGGTCAAGGACTCTACTGCCCAAGAACCACCGGCCGGGTCAATGGGGCACAGCATGCCAAATTCTTCCTGCAGCATAACGTGCAGGTTGCGGGCAATACGACGGGAGAAGACATCGCCCTTACGAATCAGCTCGTCAAAGGGAGGATTCTCATAGGTGTTAACACCGCCCACAACGCCGGAGAAGGTTTGGGTGCAGTTACGCAGCATATTTACATAGGGATCGATCACAGTTTTGGTAAAGCGGGAGCTGCGACCATGGACCATAATGGAGCGGTCAGCCTCCTCAGCGCCAAAGGCTTCCATAATGGCTGCCCATACCTGACGCAAAGCACGCAGCTTAGCGATTTCCATAAAGAAGTTGGCACCTTGGTTAAAGGCAAAATACAAGGAAGCAGCAATATCCTTGAGGGAAATACCGCGTTTTTGCATTTCACGAATATATTCCACAGCGCTAGCAAAGGTGTAAGCAACCTCCTGCACCGCATTAGCACCGCCATCAGTAAAGCAATCGCTGCGCACATAAACAGGGCGAATTAAAGGCGCATGCTCACGTGTATATTTAATGGTTTCTGCCATTTCATCAAAGAGAGCATTTAAGGAAGTGCTGGATTTGCCATTAACAATCAGCTCTCCCAGAGGATCGGCGCCAATAACGCCTTTCACGCCCTGTAAATCCTTGCCTGCGCCCTTCAGGGCAGCCTCGGTCAAAGCAATAATACCCTTAGCGCCGGCACCGGTATAAAGCATCAGCGGATATTTATCCAGCTTCAGGCCATTTAAGAGCACGCTCATATCCTCAACAGTGGTCACATTCACGCCCACATCACCGATTTTTTCAGCGTCCTTGGCATCAATACCGTTCATGGTAGCAGTATCCAGCTTAATATGATAAACAGTAGAGCCCTTGGCGATTTCCTCCTTCAGCAGCTCGTTGTTATCAGCGGGCAGTGTTTCATCGCAGGCTTGGGCAATGCCCCAGGGCTCGTGCACATAACCATTCAAGGTAGCACCGCGCAAATAGTCGCCCATGCCGGGATAATCATCAGTGGGCAGTATAGCATCGGTCTCTTTCAAACGATATATGGGGTCAAAGGTAATATCCTCGTAGTTTTTCGTATACATAACCTTGTCGAAGGGAGCGCCCTTGAGCAGAGCATTACAAGCCTCCACCCATTCATCCCAGCTAGGTTCAGTAAATTCATCCAAGGTAACCTCAGGGAATTCGGTCACGTTTTCTGATTTACGCAGCATAGCTTCCAGCTCTTGGTCCGTCATAGGCTTTTCGCCTTCAACAGCAGCTATTTTTTGTTCATCAGCCATCTAAAAATCCTCCTTTAGCTAAATTAATTCTTGTCAAATTGCCTAACGGCAGCGCAAATAAAGGACTATCACCCCCAATGATTAGGGTAGCACCTTCTGCCTTAGCTGCTCTCACCCAACTGTTACAAGGCAGAACGCACTCCATGAAGGATACTTTAAGTAAAGCATTTATATACACGGATACGGTTGTCCATACCGTATATAGCAATTAAGGGCTACGCCAGATAATGGTATTCATGCAAGCGACCAAAGCGTAGCTGCAGGGGACGGATTTCGGTATTAGCGGTAATTGAATCGTTGACGATCAAATTACCCAAGGCGGCACCGGGCTCATGCCCACGACTTTGCAAAAAGCGAGCATAATAATCTAGCTGCGGCACATCCTCATTGGAGGTGTAGAACACTGCAGATTGCTGCAAGGGCAGCTCATCCTTGGCAAAGGGGTCCACAACGGCAAAATAGGCCTCTAAAATGCCACAAATATCTTGCTTTTTTGGATTATACTCAATTTCTACACCGTACAATTCCTCACCATTTTGGGCCACGGCATGTACGGGCATAGTAGTGATGACTCCCTTTAGATTCTGAAAGGCATCCTTTAACGAATAGGCTTCTCCAGCTAAATAAAGCTTTTTCATATGCTCAACCTCCACTAAAAAGTATTAAAAAATAGAAAACAGCCACCACGATTATGTGATGGCTGGAATTTTCGATGCTACAGCGCACCCCTACGCTGCAGCACCAAGAAGGAGAAAGGGAAATGTTGCTAAACTAACTAAAGGAAAACTTGAGAATGGGATTCGAAGCACAGCTTGTCCAGGGCTGTGAACAAGAAAATATGGAGCATCGATGGCTTGGACCCTTCTCCTAAGGTCGCAGCCATCACGCAGCCCTAAGAGCATAGAAACAGAAAACCGTTCTTTAACCATCCTCTGATCCCTCTACGGGCAGGATTATTAAAAAACGGTGAAATATCATAATAAACACGACATAATATGTCGAGCTTACGACATCTCTCCCCGTCTCTCGCAGGTCTGGCGACGATGTATCTTACAGGCAGTTCTTCTGACTTCGCTTCCTCATTTGTTTCACCTTCCCAGAGTCAATCCAGTGGCATAATTGAAACAAACTCCACGTTACAGCGGCGGGACCGTGTCGGATTTACACCGACTTCTCTATTGAGCTTACGCACCTGTAATTCAATATTGACTTGTTATGCTTAATTATACTCATTACTATTAGCTTTGTCAAGCTATTTCTTGAAAAAGTACAATTAGATCTTTACCCTTTTCTAAAAGGCTTCGATGAGTATCTACATTCTCACAGGCACTCATCTATCCACATTTTACTCTTAATCGGAATCAATTTTATTTATTATCTAACTCTTGTGTGAATAGATTATCATATGTTATAATAATGGTCAAGTACAAAGAGCTGCTATATTGCTATGTTAGGAGTGAAACAATGTCTGATACCTTAAATATTTGCGGTCTAACGGTGGAGCGAGGTCATAAGCTACGCACCTTCCTGCCCGTTCCCGATACCAATGTTAAAATTCCCCTGACCATTATCAATGGCTGTGAGGATGGCCCCACCCTGCTCATCACTGCCGGCATCCACGGGGGCGAATACCCCGGCATTGCCGCCGCTATGGAGCTGGGACGGGATATTGAGCCCAGCGATGTTAACGGCATTTTAATCATGATGCATCCCGTGAATATCCAAGGCTTTTGGGCGCGGCGGGAGATGATCGTGCCCGAGGACGGCAAGAATTTGAACCGCGTCTTCCCCGGCGACCCCTGCGGCACCCTGGCCGATAAAACTGCCTATTTAATCAGCAGCAACTTCTTCCCCATTGCCGATTTTTATGTGGATATGCATAGCGGTGATATCCACGAAAGCCTGCACCCCTATGTTTATTACCCCGGCCAGCCCACGCCCGAGGTGGAGCGCAAGTCCCGCGCTGTGGCCCGCGTGCTGGATATGGAATACATGGTGCGCTCCTTAGCTACCGGTGGTGCCTATAATTACGCCGCGAGCACTGGCCTGCCCTCCATCCTCATTGAGCGCGGCGGCGCAGGACTATGCCTGCACGAGGATATCGAAGCCTACAAGGACGATGTGCGCAATATTCTGCGCAAGCTGAAGATGTTCTCCCTGCCTGTAAAGCCACGCCACCATTCCCCACGCGATGTGGAAAACCTCATCTATCTGGAAGCCTTGGAAACAGGCTGCTGGCTGCACCACATCCATAGCGGCGATTTTGTAGAGGAGGGCCAGGTTTTAGGCCGTATCACCGATGTTTTTGGCAACACCATCACCAC
>CAMFET010000025.1 GCA_945949475.1 uncultured Phascolarctobacterium sp. | reverse complement strand
CTTCAGCATCATAGCCATATTCGAATTTAATGTCGTAAAGCACGAGGCCCTTTTCCTTCAGGTCGTCAGCTACGATTTGGGTAATCTTTTGAGTCATTTCCTTGATAGCTTCATATTGCTCTTCGGTCATAACGCCCAAAATAACCAGTGCGTCCTTAGTAACCAGCGGGTCACCCAGCTCGTCATTTTTGAAGGTGGTTTCTACATATGCGGGCAAATCAGCGCCCTCTTCAATATATTGGCCATAGCGACGGAAGAAGCTGCCCACAGCCTTATGACGGCAAATAACCTCTAAGCCCTTGCCAAATACCTTCGCAGGCAATACTTCCATGGTGGTTTTAGCCAAATCAGCGCTTACATAGTGGGTCTTGATGCCAGCGGCATTGATTTTTTCAAAGAAATACATGGACATGCGCAGATTAACGTCGCCAACGCCTTCAATGGTCAGGCCAACAGAGTTTTCGCCGGGATCAAAAACGCCGTCCTTACCGGTGCAGTCGTCCTTGAACTCCAAAAGATAGTTGCCGTTTTCCAAAGCATAGACATTCTTGGTTTTACCTACATAAACTAATTTGTTCTCCATCTTTTAAACTCCCTAATGTAAATTTGCTGTAGTACGCAAGTATGTAAAATACTATAGCAAGAAAATTTTACCATAAGTAGACATGTAGGTAAAGAGAAAACTAGATGTATACACATTTACCTTCTATGATGAATTAGTGAACTTAATAAATTTATTAGTAATTGCGAAAATACTCTTTATTGTGGAGCAGGTTCTGTGATAAAATAATAATGTATATAATACTGTATTTTTTTGATACAGCTCTGAAAGCATGCTTAGGGAAGGAAAATAGGTGCTCTTATATGAAACAGTGGCAGTATAAGTTTTGGCAAAAAGAATATAAAAAGACGCTTAGCGTAATGTTCGCTCTTTTGGCGCTTATGTTGCTTCAGGGCGGCGTAAGGGTGGAGCCTGCTACCCAGCATCATACTCTGGACGAGTTTGGCTATTTGGAGACGGTATATGACAACAGCAATGGCCTTGATTCCTCTGCTGCCAACGATGTGGTGCAGACCGAGGATGGCTTTATTTGGATTGGCACCTATAATGGCCTTACCCGCTACGACGGTACTGGCTTTTACCGCTTCCCGGTGACCAGTGGCATCTACAGCGTAGCCGATTTATACGTATCCCAAAAGGGAGAGCTCTATATTGGTACTAATGATAGCGGCCTGTCCTTGTACAAGGATGGCAAATTCACCTTTTGGCAGAGTGACGATGGCCTGTCCTCCAATACCATTCGTGATATTACCGAAAACTCGAAGGGCATCATGTTCATCGGTACTACGGAAGGAATTAGCTTTAAGGATCAGGATAATTATATTACTCGGGAGAGTGATGTTCGCTTAGCAAATCAGTATATCAAAGAGCTCCATCCTGCACCTAATAATAAGGTATGTGGTTTGACTCAAAATGGCGAGCTGTTCGTCTATAAGGGTGTGGAAATAGAAAGCTTCTTTAAGTCCGATTCCTTTTCTTTCGGCAATGTGATGGCCATGGAGGCCGATATCTATAAGCCCGATGAATATTGGGTAGGCACCACCGCTGACAAGGTGGTGAAGATTAAAATCCAAGGCCAGCAAATTACTGTACTCAAGATGCTAGTAACCGAGGGACTGCACACCATCAACGATATGCAGCTGCGTGCCGATGGTCGCCTGCTAGTCGTTGCTGAAAACGGCATAGGCTTTTTTGATATGCAAGATAATTTCCATATTATCGATAAAATAAAATTCAATAACTCCGTAGACAACATTATGGTGGACTACGAGGATAATCTGTGGTTTAGCTCCTCCCGTATGGGTGTGGCTAAGCTTACCTATAATGGCTTTAGAAATATCTTTGCCGTGGCAGGCATCGAGCCCAGGGTTGTCAATAGTGTGCTCAAGCATGAGGGGATTACTTATGTGGCTACGGATAGCGGTCTGGTGACGCTTAAGGGCGACAAGCTTATAGCCACGCCGCTCAGCGAACTATTAAAGACTGCCCGTACACGCCATGTGATTGTGGATAGCAAGGGCAATTTATGGATTGCTACCTATTCCAAGCTGGGATTGTTAAAATATAATCCGAAAACAGGAATCATTAGGAGCTTTAACCGTAAAGACGGCCTGCCCCACGAACGCAGTAGAGTGGTTATGGAGTCCAGTGACGGCAGTATCTATGTGGGAACCCGCGATGGCTTGGCCATTATTCGTCAGGACAAGGTTGTACAAACCTTTACCAGTCGCAACGGCTTAGCCAATTCCCAAGTGCTGTGCCTTCTAGAGGTCGGGGACAAGATTTACGTGGGCACCGATGGTGGCGGCATTAACATGCTTAAGGATGACCAAATTGTCTATACCCTTGACCAACAGGATGGCCTCAGGGCTGGCGTTATCCTGCGTATGGCTATTGACCCGGAGCTGGGCGGAGTCTGGATCTCCACTGGCAACTCCATCGCCCATTTTAAGGACGGGAAGCTGACAACTATTGCAAATTTCCCAAGCACTAATAATTTTGACTTTATCTTCACTCCTAATGGGGAAATGCTGGTAACCTGTAATCAGGGTATTTATGTAACCAGCTCGGCCAAGCTTTTAAAGGATGGCTCCTATGATTATGTCTTGAGCCAGCGAGATGGCCTGAGCGGCTCGCTTACGGCTAATTCCTTCAACTTCATTGAAAACAAGGAAAAGCTCTACCTGTGCCTGCAAAACGGCTTGTGCCAGCTAGATTTGGATAGTCTGGACCAAAGTACGAGCCCGAAAAAGTTTTGCGTGCCCAGCATCAATATTGATGGTGTGGACTATCCCTTGGATGAGGACAAGCCCTTGCAAATAAGCAGTGATGCCACGCGTATTACCTACAAGGCCTATGTGTTGACCAATTCCTTAAACAACGTGACCTTATCCAGCTATTTAGAGGGCTTTGATAAGAATATTGAAAAGGTCAGCCGCTTTGACAACAAGGAGCGCACCTATACTAATCTGGCCGGTGGCACCTATAAGCTGCATGTGGGCATCTACGACCAGCGCACGGGTAAGCTGAGTCAGGAAAAGGTTTATACTCTGATCAAGGAAAAGAAGCTTTCAGAATATCCGGCCTTTGTGCTTTTGCCTCTGACTATTTTCGTCGGACTGCTTTTTGGCGGCTATCGCCTCTACATGCGGCGGCGTATGCAAAAAATCCAAGAAAAGCAGCGTGAAACAGAAAAATTCCTGGACCAGGTGATTAGTTCCTTTGCGAAGGCCATCGACCTCAAGGACACTTACACCCGAGGTCACTCTGCCCGGGTAGCCCAATATTCCCGCCAGCTAGCGGAGGCCATGGGCTGGAGCAAGGAAAGGGTTGATAATCTGTATCGGGTAGCACTTTTGCACGACGTTGGCAAGGTGGTTATTCCCGATGAGATTTTGAATAAAAGGGGAGGTCTGACTGAGGCAGAATACGCTAAAATGAAGGAGCACACCGATATTGGTAGCGCCATTTTAGAGGAAATTTCCCAATTCCCCCTGATCGCCGTGGGTGCTAAGTGCCACCACGAGCGTTATGATGGCAGGGGCTATGGACACCAGCTGTCAGGGGAGGAAATACCTCTGGAGGCTCGCATTATTGCCGTGGCCGATACCTTCGATGCCATGAATTCAACCCGTGTTTATCGTCCTCACCTGACAAGAGAAAAGATTTTGAGTGAGCTGGAGCATGCCAAAAATACTCAACTGGATGGGGAAATTGTAGATGTTTTGCTCAGACTCATCGCTGAGGGCAAGGTAATTATCGAGACCGATGATAAACAGCTCTAGTATGTAAGGATACGGAGAGAGGTTTAAGGCCGCTCTCCGTATTTTAATGTGAAAAAACCGTAAAATAAGCATAAAACTGGCATTTTCCCTGTGAATCTTTTGTGAACGTGGCTAAAATTTTACGCCAATTTGTGTTATAATAAATAACAACATCATGTAATGTCAGGAGTGATAACTATGACAAAGCAAAAGATTTTGATTGCTGATGATGAAGCTCAGATTCGCGAGATTTTGCGGATTTATTTTGAAAAGGAAGGCTTTGAGGTTATCGAGGCCGAGGATGGCGCTGCTGCCATTTTGAAGGTGCAATCAGAAAAACCTGATATTTTGCTTTTGGATATAATGATGCCTGTTTTGGATGGTATCGAGGTGTGCAAGCAGGTACGCAAAATGACCGACCTGCCGATCATTATGGTCACTGCCAAGGATGAGGATGATGACCGTATCGCTGGTTTAGAGATTGGTGCTGATGATTATATCACCAAGCCCTTTAACTCTCGCGAGGTTGTGGCTAGGGTTAAGGCTGTGCTGCGTCGTGCAGGCACTCAGGAGAAGAAGGGTGATGCTTCGCGCATTGTTTATGATGGCTTGATCATTGACATGGAGCAATACCAGGTTACGGCCTTTGGTAATAAAATGACCTTCACTACCAAAGAGATGGAGCTCCTGTGGTGCTTAGCCTCCAACCCGGGCAAGGCCTTTAGCCGCAACCAGCTTTTAGAAACTATTTGGGGTTATTCCTATTATGGGGATACCCGCACTGTGGATACCCACATTAAACGCATTCGCCAAAAGCTGAATATCCCTGCTGATTCAAAATGGGATATTACTACCATTTGGGGCGTGGGCTATAAGTTTGAAATCAAGGATAAATAATTTAGCATGAAAAAGTCCCTTAGTACCCGCCTGATGTATAGCTTCATGGTGATTATAATTATCGTGGTAGTGGGAATTACAGCAGGTATTTCTTATTTGATTGCAGATTATTTTTTTGAAATCAAGGAGCAGGAGCTGACCGACAAGGGGCATGAGATGGGTGAGACCATCGAGGCCTTTATTCGCATGGACGATAAGAATATGCTTTATCGTTATATTATTGCCGTGGATCGTTTGGTTGGTGCACGTATTTGGCTTTTTGATGATAATTATGAGTTAATCGCAGCTTCATATTATGATGGTCCCGAAAAGGCAGATGAACCCGACTCGTTAAAGCAGTTTATGAAGTATGGTGTGCCTTCGCCGAGTGAGCTGAAAAGCAATGCCATGAAGCTGGATAAGGATATTAAGGAAAGCAGCATTTCCTATCGTATCAAAATTATTCTGCATGATATATACGCAGGCCAATCCTTCAAATCGCAAATATTTCATCCGCATTATAAAGAGCAGGTTATTTTAGTGGGTGTGCCCTATAAAACTCCAAATGGAAAAACAGGCGCCATTTTAATGATTGAACCACTCAGCGGTTTTGAAAAATTTTTGCGTAATGTTTATATTTACATAACTATTGTGGGTATTATTGCCCTTTTGATAAGCCTGTTCTTAGTAAAAACCCTGTCTCGCAAGATTATTAAGCCAGTACAGGAAATGAAGGACAGTGCTGTGGCCATGGCCTCTGGTGATTACAGCAGAAGGCTTTTGGTGCAGGGTCAGGATGAGATTGCGGAGCTGGCTAGCTCCTTGAACTCCCTGGGCAGTGATTTGAGCGCCTTTATTTCCAAGATGGAGCGCACGGATAAAATTCGCCGTGATTTTGTGGCTAATGTATCGCATGAGCTGCGTACTCCCATTACTATCATACGCGGTTATAACGAGGCTATTAGTGATGGCATGGTTACAGACCCGGAGGTGCTACAGCGTTACCGCACTTTGATTAATGAAGAAACGGTGCGTTTGGAGCGCATGGTGCGTGAGCTTTTGGATATCAGCAGGCTGGAATCAAGCGATCCCCTGGATACCAATAATATGGATGAGCTGCCCTTGGCAGTTATTATCCGCAACGTTGCCGAAAAGCTTAGTGTAAAGGCAGTGAAGCATAAGGTTATTTTTAACGTGCACGCTGACGAAAACATTAAAATTTTGGGCGATGGGGACCAAATGGTGCAATTAATTTTGATTTTAGGCGATAATGCCTTGAAATATTCGCCAGAAAATGGTACTGTATCAATAGGCGCGAAAAAACTTGCCGATGGCAGTGTTTTGCTCAGCGTGTCCGACCAGGGCAAGGGCATTCCCGAAGCCGATATTCCCTTTATTTGGGAGCGCTTCTATAAAGTGGAAAAATCCCATTGCCGTTCTGTGCCCGGTACAGGCTTGGGCTTGGCTATTGCCAAGGAGATTATTCGCGTTCATGGCGCTAGCGCCAAGGTAATCAGCAAATGTGGCCTAGGTACCACATTTGAAATAAAATTTCCAAAGGATAAGGTAGTATGATATTAAAGTATGTTTGTCCCGATTACAGAGTAAAAAGTATTTTTGACATTTCTCCCAAATGGTTAAAGCGTAATGGCTACATGAAGATTGTTGTTGATATCGATAACACCCTGTTGCCCCGCGATAAGAATTTGGTTGGTCCGCGTGCCATGACTTGGATTCGCCAAATGCATCAGCTGGGCATTAATGTAGCCTTGATTAGTAATAACGGTGGCGACCGTATTAAAGCAATTACTCGTCAAACCAATTTGGGTACTATTATGCGTGCAGCTAAGCCCATGCCCATGGCTTACAAGCAAATTACTAAGGCTATGGGTGGCGGTAAAATTCTCTTCATTGGCGACCAGCTGATGACGGACGTTTTGGGCGCAAAAATTGCCGGTCATCCCGTTGTTTGGGTACAATCCCTGGGTGGCAAGGAGCATTTTATTACCCGCTGCACTCGCAAGCTGGAAAAATTCTTTGCTGGCCGTTTGGTGAAAAACAATATGATGCCTAAGGAGCGCGTATTATGAAAATTGCCCTGCTGCAGTTAGCTGTTCTGGAAAAGAATAAGGAGGCCAATGTGGCTCATGGACTGCAGCTGGTGCGCGAAAACGCTCCTGACCATGATGTGCTGGTATTACCCGAGGTGTGGACCACGGGCTATAGCCTGGGTCATTTGGATACGGAGGCCGAAACGGAGGCTTCGCCGGTTTTGGCAGAGCTGCAAAAGCTGGCAAGGGAGCATGAGTGTGCTATTGTAGCTGGCTCCGTGCCCATGCGCCGGGAGGGCAAGGTGTATAATACCTCTGTGGCTATTGATAAGACTGGCACTATTGTGAACATGTACGATAAAGTGCATTTGTTTGGTCTTTTCAATGAAGAACGCTTTTTTGCACCGGGCAATAATTTTAAAGCCTACGAGCTGGATGGTGTGTGCTGTGGCTCCACCATTTGCTACGACCTGCGTTTTCCCGAGCTGTTTCGCCATTTGGCACTGCAGGGAGCGCAAATCCTCTTCTGTCCTGCCGAGTGGCCTACGGCTAGAGGCGATATTTGGCGCCTTTTGGCACAGGCCCGTGCTGCCGAAAACCACACCTTTGTGGTTGCAGTGAACTGCGCCGGTACCTTTAAGGGAGCGCCCTTTTATGGTCATTCCATGGTGGTGGCTCCAAGCGGCAAAATTGTGGCTGAGGCTGGCAGTGAGGAAGAAGTTATTTCTTGCGAGCTTGATTTGGCAGAAATTGCCAAGGTGCGCAATAGGCTTAATGCTTTGGCCGATGTGCGCAAGGAGTTGATTCATTAATGAATTATAAAAATTTGCTGGCCGGCTTGGCAGCCGGTCTGCTTTTGTATGCCCAAGCAGGTTGGCATGTGGCCCTGGCTGCGGTCCCGCCTGATGCTCCTAAGGATGTAAAGCATATTTTGGGCTTTTATTATGGCAATGGAGAGAATATCCTTATTCGGGAAAATGGAGGTCGCTTAGAGCTTTTGTATCGCTTTTCGCTGCAGGATAAGGCTTTTGGTAGCTCCAATATTTATCCCTTGGCCAAGGAGCATTTTGATTCCTATACCTTGAACGAGGCTGGTCCGATGACGAGCTCCGAATCCACGGTACGCTTTGAGCGTGACCCCGATGGTTATGGTATCTCCTGCCGCGTAGGTGGGCATGTTTATAGCCGCGCGTTTGTGGGTACAACTACGGGCGAGCGTGGTAAGGAGCTGCGCTTTCCTACGCATTCTGCAGAAGAGTGGGAGCAGCTGCGGGCACAGGCTGCGGCGGCACCCATGCCGGCCGAGCTAGCCGCAGGCCAACAAGTGGAGCTGGTGGATGCTAGCACTGTTGCGGGCTTAAAGATTGATTCTCGCTACGCTCGCGCCGATAATTGCTTTGGCGCACCGCTTTACACTAGCGAGAAGCTGTATGTGGGCAAGGAGGCTGCAGCAGCGCTGGCAAAAGTGCAGCAGCATTTGGCAGCGTATGGCTACGGTTTAGTGCTGTGGGATGCCTATAGGCCTTGGAGTGTGAGCAAGCTGGCTAATTTGGCTTTGCCAGCTGAGAGTAAGGATATGCTGGAGGACCCTGAGACGAAGGGCAGTGCCCATAACACGGGTAATGCTGTGGATGTAAGCCTGTATGATTTGGCAACAGGCGAGCAGCTCGAGATGATTTCCGGCTTTGATGAGCCCTCCTTTAGGCAGTTTGCCAGCTATGCCGGTGGTACTAGCAGGCAGCGCTACCTGCGTGATTTGCTGCGCGAGGCGATGGAGCTGTATGGCTTCAAGGGCATTGAGATGGAATGGTGGCATTTTGACTATCAGCCTTCGACTGCGTGGGCGCATTTGAATGTAAACTTTTAAATTAACAGATTGCCTCCCCCACCGGGGGAGGTGCCGAGCTTGCGAGGCGGAGAGGGGTAACGCCAAATATTATATTTAACTGCCATCCCCTCTCAGTCATCCGCATTAATTATATGCTTCTATAGTAGTTAGTACGCGGACTGACAGCTCCCCCGGTGGGGGAGCCTCTC
>CAMFET010000024.1 GCA_945949475.1 uncultured Phascolarctobacterium sp. | reverse complement strand
GGTTAAGGCCGTTAATTATGATGGTCTGCTAGCTAAGATGCAGGCAGTTACCGATAGTGTGGAGGAGGGTGTGCTGCTGGTTGAGGCTCACACCAAGCCCAGTCTAGCCCCTGAGCTGGAGGAACGCAAGAAGGCCGGTGGCATTCTATCCAGCCTTAGCGAAAAGGAGTCCCTGCTGGAAATTGCCCTTGGTGGTGTAGTTTTTATCATCACTGAATGGTTGGGCCTGATTCCCGAGGCCTATCATATGTATTGCCTGATTTTCGCCTACATTTTATTAGGTGGACGCATTGTTCTAACTGCTCTGAAGAATATCTTAAAGGGCAATGTTTTTGACGAAAACTTTTTGATGACCGTAGCTACCCTCGGCGCTTTCGCCATTAAAGCCTGGGAAGAGGCTGTGGGCGTTATGTTCTTCTATCGCGTGGGCGAGTATTTTGAGCAGCGCGCTGTAGAAAAAAGCCGTGGCCAGATTATGGATGCGGTGGATATGCGTCCCGAGGTTGTGAATTTGCTGGTGGGCGAAGAGGTGAAGGTTATCCCTGCCGAGGACGTGCATGTGGGTGATATTCTTTTGGTACGCGCCGGTGACCGCATTCCTCTAGATGGCGTGGTTATTGAAGGCGAAAGCCTCGTGGACACTTCCCCCGTTACAGGTGAGCCCGTGCCGGTGAAGCGTAAATTTGGTGATGAAATCGTCTCCGGCTGCGTGAATACCAGCGGTATGCTCAAAATTCGCGTGGAAAAGGTTTTGGCCGAGTCCATGGTAACGAGAATTTTGGACAGCGTGGAAAATGCCGCTGCCTCCAAGCCGACCATCGACCGCTTTATTACCCGCTTCGCCCGTGTTTACACTCCCTTCGTGGTAGCTGCGGCAGTGGCTGTGGCTGTGATTCCCTCCCTGCTTACAGGGGATTGGCAAAAATGGGTGTACACAGCACTGACCTTCCTCGTTATTAGCTGTCCCTGCGCTTTAGTGCTGAGCGTACCCTTGGCCTTTTTCAGCGGTATCGGCGCTGGCTCCAAGTATGGCATTCTCTTTAAGGGTGGCGTGGCTATGGAGGCTTTAAAGCATGTGAAGGCCGTGATTAT
Organism: uncultured Phascolarctobacterium sp.; assembly: GCA_945949475.1. GTDB lineage: Bacteria > Bacillota > Negativicutes > Acidaminococcales > Acidaminococcaceae > Phascolarctobacterium_A. The sequence goes on along the minus strand of CAMFET010000024.1, from coordinate 7,789 downwards.
GGATAAAACCGGCACCGTGACCAAGGGTAATTTCGTCCTGCAGTCCCTGCAGGCAGCACAAGGCTTTAGCGAAAATGAGCTTTTGCAATACACTGCCAGTGCAGAGCTTGTTTCGACCCATCCCATTGCCCAAAGCATCGTGCAAGCGGCGAAGGAAAGAGGCCTCACGCTGGTACGACCGGATAGCTTTGAAGAGATTGCCGGCGAGGGCTTGGTGGCGCATTTTGGTACTAAGCGCGTGCTCTGTGGTAATACCAAGCTGATGCAGCACTTTGGTATTAAGTGCGAAGCCTACGAAGCAGCTGCCAGCGGCAGTGAGGTGCTGGTAGCTGAAGGCTCTACCTTCATCGGCCAGCTTGTGATTAACGATACGCTGAAGGAGGATGCTCAAGCAGCTATCGCCACTTTGAAAAAGCAGGGCTTGGTCACTGCTATGCTTACGGGTGATGCCCAAAAAGAGGCTCAGGCCGTGGCTAGCGCTGCCGGTATTGACGAGGTACGGGCGCAGCTTTTGCCCCAGGATAAGCTAAACGAGCTCAATAAAATACGTAATAAATATGGCGCTGTGATGTTCGTGGGCGATGGCATCAACGATGCACCGGTGCTGGCCGGTGCCGATGTGGGCGCAGCCATGGGCAGTGGTGCAGATGCTGCTATCGAGGCAGCGGATGTAGTTTTCATGAATAGCGAAATGAAGGCTATTCCTCAGGCCATCGCTATTGCCCGTGCGACGGGCAGCATCGCTTGGCAGAACGTGGTTTTCGCTCTAGGCGTTAAGGTGCTCATTATGGTAGCAGGCCTGATGGGTTATGCCTCGATGTGGGCCGCCGTCTTTGCGGATACGGGTGTTTCCGTGCTGTGCGTGCTGAATTCTGTGCGTATTTTATATAAAAAGATTTAAGTGCATATCTAAAAAGGCACCACTTACGGTTAAAGTAGGTGGTGCTTTGTCTTTTATAAAGCTGTGGCTCAAAAATTTCACTTCAGGCACGTTGCGCAAAGCTAGTGTTTCACGCTATAATATGTATAAGTGGGTTTAGGCCCTTTTTTAGCTATGAGCAAAATGTTCGTGGCAGGCGTTGTGGTTATTTCGTTTAAATTTATTTTTGTAGTTATAGAGGAGAAAAATCATGTTTATCGACAGAGCGAGAATTTATGTGGAGGCTGGTGATGGCGGCGACGGCATGAGCAGCTTCCGCCGTGAAAAATTTGTGGAAAAGGGTGGCCCCAACGGCGGCAACGGTGGTCGTGGTGGCGACGTAGTATTGGTTGCGGATAAAAATCTGAATACCCTGATTGACTTCCGCTATAAGCGTAAATATGTGGCTAAGCGCGGCGGTCAGGGTGGCACGAAAAACTGCACCGGCATGCGTGCGGACACTGTTTTTGTCAAGGTGCCCATGGGTACACTGGTGCGTGATGATGCCACTGGCGCCGTGATGGCGGATTTAGTGGAGGATGGTCAACAATATGTGGCTGCTAAGGGCGGTCGCGGTGGCAAGGGCAATGCTTGCTATGTGACGAGCACCAACCGTGCGCCGACCTTTGCCGAAAAGGGCGAGCCCGGCGAAAACCGTTGGCTGAAGCTGGAGCTGAAGCTGTTGGCCGATGTGGGCCTGGTGGGCTATCCCAGCGTGGGCAAGTCCAGCATTATTGCCCAGGTGAGTGCTGCGCGTCCGGAAATCGCTGCTTATCACTTCACCACTCTGACGCCGGTTTTGGGCGTGGTGCGCTTGGATGAAGAGCGCAGCTTCGTGCTGGCCGACATCCCCGGCCTGATTGAGGGTGCTCATGAGGGCGTGGGCTTGGGCCACGACTTTTTGCGTCATGTGGAGCGTACCAAGGTGCTGCTGCACATCGTGGACGTGGCAGGCGTGGATGGCCGCGACCCCATCGAGGATTTTGATAAAATCAACAACGAGCTGGCTGAATATAGCGAGCGCTTGGCGCGTCGTAAACAGCTGGTGGTAGCTAATAAAATGGATTTGCCCGATGCTCAGGAAAACTTTGAGCGCCTAAAGGAATATGTGGAGGCTAAGGGCTACGAAATCTTTAAGGCCAGCGCTGCTACGGGCGAGGGTCTGCGCGAGCTCATGTTTAAGGCTTATGATTTGCTGCTGCAATATGAGCCGGAGGAGGACGAAGAGGATTTGGCGCGCTTCGACGAGATTGACCCGGATAGCTACGAAATCGTGGAGGGCAACGACACTGATTGGGAAGTGCGTGGTAAAAACATTGAGCGTCTGGTGGCTATGACCAATTTTGATAATGATGAGGCGCTGTATCGCTTCCAGCTGATTTGGAAACGCCTGGGTATTGATGAAGCGCTGAAGGAAAAGGGCGTCCAAGAGGGCGAAAGCGTGCGTATTCGCGACATGGTCTTTGAATATAAGGACAACAACTAAGAAACAGGTGAGATTATGGGAGAGGGTAAATCCTTTCGTGAAGCCTTAAAAAAAGCCAAACGCATTGTGGTAAAGGTTGGTACTAGCACCATTACCTATGCCAATGGCAAGCGTAATTTTAGTCAAATAGATCGCTTGGCTAGGGAGCTGAGTGATTTGCAGAACCAGGGCAAGGAAATGATTCTTGTTTCCAGTGGTGCTGTCGCGGTGGGTGTGGACCGCTTGGGCTTGCCAGCTAAGCCCTCCACTATCCCCGGCAAGCAGGCCTGTGCCGCTGTGGGACAGGGCGTTTTGATGCATACTTACGAAAAGCTTTTTGCTGATTATGGTCAGATTGTGGCTCAGGTGTTGATTACGCGTACTGAGGCCATTGACCGTCATCGTTATACCAATTGCCGCAACACCTTTATGACCTTGCTGCAGCAGGGTGTTATCCCCATTGTCAACGAAAATGACGTGGTGGCGCTGGACGAGCTGAAGATTGGCGACAATGATAATATGTCGGCTCTTGTTGCAGGCATCGTGGACGCAGATTTGGTCATCATTTTGTCCGATATAGATGGCCTTTACACGGCCAACCCTGCCACACATCCCGAGGCAACACTGGTGCACACTGTGCAGGAGATTACACCTGAGATTGAAGCCAGTGCTGGTGGCGTGGGCTCTTCCCGTGGTACCGGTGGCATGGCTACCAAAATCCAAGCTGCCAAAGCGGCTACCAATAGCGGCATTCAGCTGGTTATTGCCAGTGGCACCGAAAAGAACGCTATCCCGCGCATTTTGCAGGGCGAGGAAATTGGTACGCTTTTCGTAAGCCGTGAAAACCGCCTGCAGTTCCGCAAGCGTTGGCTGGCCTTTGGCGCTAAGATTCAGGGCAGCATCGTGGTGGATGATGGCTGCGCTAAGGCCATTCGTAAGGCCGGTGGCTGCAGTATTTTGCCCGCAGGTATTTATCAGGTGGTGGGTGATTTCCAAAGCGGCAGCACGATCAGCGTTATTGACAAGGAGGGCCACGAGCTGGCTCGAGGACTTGTGCATTATACAGCTGCGGAGCTAGAAAAAATCAAGGGCTGCAAGTCCAGTGATATAGAAGGCATTTTAGGTCATAAAAACTACGACGAAGTAATTCATCGTGACGATTTGGTTATTTTGCAATAAGTGCTGGGCGTGGCGAGGAATTGTCTAATAGGCTTTGCTCGCTCGTGGCTATTTTAGTGAGGGATGAAGATGGATACATATGAATTGGTGAAAACAAAGGCTGCGGCTGCGAAAAAGGCGGCTGCTAAGCTGGCTGTGACCAGCACAGCTGTGAAGAATAAGGCGCTGCTGGCGATGGCAGAGGCTCTACTAGCCAAGCAGGAGGAGATTTTAGCGGCGAATGCGCTCGACATGGAGTGCGCTGCTGCCAAGGGCATGAAGAGCTCCATGCTGGACCGTTTAAAGCTGACCGCTGCTCGTATTGAGGGCATGGCCGATGGCTTGCGTCAGGTGGCTAATTTGCCCGACCCGGTGGGCAATGTGCTGGATGGCAAAACGCTGGCTAATGGGCTCACTATTACCAAGGTGCGGGTGCCCTTGGGCGTAATCGGCATCATCTACGAAGCGCGCCCCAATGTAACTGCGGATGCGGCAGGACTGTGCCTGAAATCCGGCAATGCGGTGGTGCTCAAGGGTGGCAGCGAGGCCATGGAGTCCAATAAGGCGGTGGCCGGGATTCTGAGTGAAGCAGCGACAGCTGCAGGCATGCCGGAGGGAGCGATTCAATTTATTGATACCAGCGACCGTCAGGCCGTGCAGGATTTGATTCATTTGAATGGCCTTGTGGATGTGGTTATTCCCCGCGGTGGCGCAGGCCTGATTAAGATGGTGGTGATGAACGCTACCGTACCCGTTATCGAAACCGGTGCAGGGGTATGCCACACCTACGTTGACGCCAGCGCTGATGTGGAAATGGCAGTAAAAATTGCCTATAATGCTAAGGTGCAGCGTCCTTCTGTTTGCAACGCTATGGAAACACTGTTGGTGCATAAGGCTATAGCAGATAAGTTTATGCCCGCCATGCTGGCTAAATATGCTGAGGCCGGCGTGGAAATCCGCGGTGACGAGGGTGTGCAGTCCTTTGACAAGGCCGTTGTGCCTGTGACGGAGGAGGACTGGGCTACGGAATACGGCGATTTGCGCCTATCCGTGAAAATTGTGGATTCCATCGAGGAGGCTATGGAGCATATTGCCCGCTTTGGCACGGGCCACAGCGAGTGCATTGTGACCAATGATTACAGCCAAGCTCAGCTGTTCCAGAAGACTGTGGATGCAGCGGCTGTATATGTCAATGCTTCCACGCGCTTTACCGATGGCAATGAGTTTGGCTTTGGTGCGGAAATCGGCATTAGCACCCAAAAGCTGCACGCACGTGGCCCCATGGCCTTGCCGGAGCTGACTAGTACCAAATATTTGATTTGCGGCAATGGGCAGGTAAGAGGGTAAGCGCTAAATTGATGAGCTAGGATGGCTAAGGAGGCAAGCATGAGTATTTCTCAATACACCTTGATGAATAAGAATACTGAATTGGCAGTTGTGCTTCTGTCTTCCTCTGGCTACATCTCCGATGTTCTATCCGTAATAAATCCAGAGGCCTTTCCCGTGGGCATTTATACTGACAAGGCGGAGAAGCTTGTTGAGTGTTTGAATCAATGGTGGCGTAGTCGCATTATTCCCGCTAGCCGCGATGGTCTGCGTTACATTCTCCACCTTTATGATATCGAATCCCCTGCAGTATTAAGTAAGCGTAGCCTTGGCTTGAGTCTTTCGGACCAATATTGGCTTAAACCCGAAGGAAGCGAACTGAATTGGGATGCTGTCAATTTCTTCTCCAATGAGTTTTCTAAAGAATTGGGTGAGGCTTTTTTCCAGCGGGGCTCATCCCGTCCTGCGGTTAATCCTTTTACTCCGGATGCTTCCAGTAATGGTTGGCTCAAGAAAAAATGGGTTAGGATTGCTGGTAAAACGTATCTTGCTAAAGCAGGCTCTGCTCCGTTGTTCCAGCAGCCGTATAATGAAGCTGCGGCTACAAAGATTCTTGAGCAGCTGGGGATTGATCACGTTGACTACCATTTGATTATGGAGGATAATCGACCTTTGTGTTTGTGTGAGAATTTCATTGATGTCGATACAGAATTTGTGCCTGCCTTTTTTATTAGAAATGTGGTGCAACGCTCCAACAATGACAGTACCTATAGTCATTTTTTGAGATGTGCTGAGATGCTGGAGATTCCGGACGTAGAAGAATTTTTGCAAAAAATGCTTTGCTTTGATTATCTAATAGAAAACAGCGATCGGCATTTCGGCAATTTTGGCTTCATTCGTGATGTGAACACCTTGAAATTCAGGGGGCCAGCGCCTCTTTTTGATAATGGAACAAGCCTGTGGTGTGAATCGCCTGCTGCAGAAATAGGGCTTTCCTTGCCGGCGATGCCCTTTAAGGAAACGCACAAAAAGCAGCTGCAGCTGGTTTCGGACTGTGGCCTGCAGGATAAGCCATTGGAGCGGTGTCCTGAAATTGTTTTTGCAACGCTTTCGCAAAGCAGCTTTATCGAAGCTAGCAGAGTCGATTTAATCACGCAAGCAGTAGCAAAGCGTGTGCGTGGCTTAAGAGCATATTTAGGTAAGAATTAGAAAAGTAAAGGCCTGTGCGAGCCGACAATTATTAAAAGCAAATAGCAAACCAGCCCCTGGCGTAGTTTAGTACTTGCGCCAGAGGCTGGTTTTTGCTTTAGGGATAGTGTCTTTCGCTTTTAACATATATAATTCCTTGTTCGTCGTTGAACAAAGGGTTGTTGAAGAAAGCCATGAAAAGACAGTAATTAATGTTTGGTAAGAGCTTGTATATTTCTTCAAATACCACAGAAAAATCGTATAGGCTTTTATAGTTTGATTTTACATATAATAAGGCTCTATGCACATTTTCAAACTGCTCCTCGAAAGAATTAATGCTTTTTTTGCTAAGCATTCTAATGTTTTGAGCGTCTGAAGCAAGACATTCTTTAATATTAGCATTATCAATACCAATGAGTTGGTCACAGGCGTATTGCACTACCATCAGCTCTGCAAAATATACTGCGTCACTTCGGTGGGCAAAAGCATAAACTTCATGTAGGTCAAGCTGTGAGCATAGCTCTGCTAATTCATCCATATGTTCATTAGCATCATAACAAACTATGCAGGTATATTCCTTAATGTAGGCAGCGGCATTTTTGATGCTTTGAAAGCTGCCATAGAATGTAAGATACCAATACTGTGCTGAGTCTGGGTACTGAAAATGGTCCACATCCCCTAGATAATGACTTTGTAAAGCAAAGACTTTTTGAGAGTATTCTGCATTCATATCCCTAAATAAATCATAGTAGAATTGTATTGTTTGGATAAATTCTTGGTCATCCGATGACAATAATACACTCCATTCGTTGGACATTTTTTTCCCTCCTCTGCCTAAAGTTAGGCCATTAATCTATAATGATAACTAATTCTAACATAAGTGATGGCCTGATTTTATCCCATCATGCTATGGCAAAGATGCGACTTATGTGGTAAGCTAAAGATGAAGTTTGAGTATGGTGAAGGTGATGTTATGCCGGTAAGAATAAATGTTGTAAGGGGTGATATCACTGTTTTTGAGGCTGATGCCATAGTCAATTCGGCCAATAGAAGCTTGCACAAAGGCTCCGGCCTTTGCAAAGCTATTTACGAAAAAGCGGGAGAAGCGGAACTTACTACTGCTTTACAAGGCTATGGCGAACTGGCAGTGGGAGCAGCCATAATCACCTCAGGATTTAAGCTTAAGGCCAAACACATTATTCATACAGTGACGCCAAAATACTTGCCAATTAAAGAGAAGAACCCATGTTTATTAGCTCAATGCTATGTGTCTATTTTAAATTTGGCAATACAGAATAAGCTAGAAAGCATGGCTATTCCCTGTTTAGGCGTTGGTCATCACATGTGGCCCTTAGAATTAGCTGCTGGCATAGCTTTAGATACTATTTTGTGGAATAGGGTAAAGCTGGCAAGCATGGAAAATTTGTCAATAGTTTGTTTTACAAATGAGCAATATGATATGTATTCCCAGTATCTGCAAAAGGATAGGTGATTAGTAATGTACGAAGCACAGCCTAAGAAAATGTTAATCATCAATATTTTAGAAATACTACGAAAGTATTCGGACCATAATCATCGCCTCAGTCAAAAAGATATTCTGGATATGCTTTGGCGGGATTATGCTATGAAGGTGGATCGTAAAGCAATTAAACGCAATATAATGAATCTGTTGGATTTTGGCTACAATATTGAGTATAAAGAAGTACCCCGTGCAACTAAAAATACAAAAACAG
>CAMFET010000023.1 GCA_945949475.1 uncultured Phascolarctobacterium sp. | reverse complement strand
GTATATGACCGCTATGCAGGTGAAGAATGTGAATGTATCCATCCGCAGCCTGGCAGTAAAGCATAAATAAAAAAGTGAGGAATTAAAAAAGCTGTCACATAGCATGAACGCTAACGTGACAGCTTTTTGTGTAGGTTTTTTACATAATCGGTGCGGTGGTGGCGTCCGGCTGCTCAAAAATGAAGGCCGGGGAGGGATAGTAGAATTGGCAGTGCTGGAAGGCGATTTCCTCAGTGGAGAAGCGCTTTAACAGAGCATAGCTAGCACGCTCTTCAAAATCAATCAGATTATCCTTATTGATATCTGCATCCTTAACAATAACGAGCAGATAAGCCGGTACCTCCGGTGCATCCTCGGGCACTTGGCTTCTATCCAAGGGAATATTGGGCACAATCTCTAATTGGCCAACGGGTTGTTGGTTTTCGTTGTACAGCATGCAGCCATACACATTTTGGTACAGGGTGCGAACCAGTCGCAGTTGATAAGCTCCGGAACTCATAAATCTTCACTCCTTAATCATATTAGCGATGCTATCGCTTCAGCTTTTGCAAGCAAAATTTCTCTGTGCCTAACACAAGGCAATAAATATAACACTATTATTGTAACATAGATTACGCAATTAGGCAAAAACAATCTGAAAAGACTGAGCAAAATGATAAAATATGCAGCAAAAATGCATATAGATGCTTAAAATATCGCTAGGCAGCTGCGGGACTGTATCTTTATTCTGCATGTATAATGTATACAAGAGAATTTTACCTAAATTTAAGCAGGATTTTACAAAGACATCACGAATATATGAACTAATAAATATGTTGCTGTGACTTTTTAGCACATATTCGATTACAGAGGAGGGGAATCCACTATGAAAAAGATTTTGGCATTTTTACTTGGCATGATGGTTATGGCTACTATGATCGCTGGTTGTGGTGGCGATAAGAAGGACGAAAAGAAACCAGCTGCACAAAAATTCATTAACATTGCTACCGGCGGTACCTCCGGTACCTATTTCCCGCTGGGCGGCGCTTTGGCTGATATCCTGAACAAGAATATCAAAGGCGCTAACGCTTCTGCTCAATCCACCGGCGCTTCCGTAGCTAACGTAAACCTGCTGAAGCAAGGTAAAGTAGAAATCGCTTTCATCCAAAACGATATTGCTTACTATGCTGCTAACGGCACCGAAATGTTCAAGGATAAGAAGGTTGCTAACCTGCAAGGCTTGGCTACCCTGTATCCTGAAACCGTACAAATCGTAACCCTGAAAAAATCCGGCATCAAATCCGTTGCTGATTTCAAAGGTAAACGCATTGCTGTAGGCGCTGCTGGCTCCGGTACCGAAGCTAACGCTCGTCAAATCATGGAAGCTTATGGCATTAAATATTCCGATATTAAGGTTCAATACCTGTCCTTCGGTGAAGCTGCAAGTGCTCTGAAAGACGGCAACGTTGACGCTGCTTTCGTAACTGCTGGCCATCCGACCGCTGCTATCCAAGATATCTCCACTCAACACGAAGTAGTTCTGGTTCCTGTTGATGCTGCTAAGGCTGACGAACTGATTAAGAAATATCCGTTCTACACCAAGCTGGTTATCAAGAACGGCACCTATGCTAAACAAACTGCTGACGTTCCGGCTGTTGCTGTAAAATGCATGCTGGCAGTTACCGACAAGATGGACGCTGACACTGCTTACAGCGTAGCTAAAGCTCTGTATGGCAACCTGGACCGCATGAAAGCCGCTCACTCCGCAGCAGGCGCAATCTCCAAGGCAACTGGTAAAGACGGCATGTCCATTAAACTGAACCCGGGCGCTGAAAAATTCTTTAACGAGAAATAAGATTTTTACATGAAGCCGAACTTCAAAGACCGGAAACCGGCTATTGCCGGCTCCCGGTCTTTTTTCCCAGTTAAGCATTTTGTAATTTTAATAAGTGTTTTGCTGCTTTTTGTAGCCTGGTATGCCACACGCTTGGTGGTGGCAGTGGTGCCGGAGGAGGGCAAGCCCTTTGCCTTTGCCACTTATCCGGGGGATGAGTGGCGCATCAGCCTCACGCATTCAGTGGAGAAAACAGCTTGGGACGATTATTTTTTAGTGCAGGGTGTAAATAGCCTGACCATGACCCACACCCGTTTTTCCTCCTTGGGCTGGGGTTATCCCTATGCTCCCAGTGAGGGCAAGCTTACGCGTACCGCCGATGGTCGCTTTGATTTGGAAATGAACCGTCCCTATAAGGAGCTGGCGCTGCGCATTTCGGAGCAGGCCATGCCGCATTTAATCCATGGGGCGGACGATTACGATTTGATTAAGCTTTATGGGCAGGGAATGGCAGTTAAGATAAAGATCCAGTACCGCTATGCTTACTGGTGGGAAAACTATTTTTAGTTGCATATTTTGTTGAGATTGATGAGAGGAGCTGATACCCAATGTCTGCAAAAGAAGAAAAGATTAGAGAGCTTTCTGCAGAAGAGGTACTGCAAAAGTTTGATAAAGAGTCTAATAAGCGCGAAATGAGCGGCTTATGGGGCTATATCATTAATGGTATTTGTGTTTTGTTTGCAGCCTTTCAGCTGTACACTGCAACCTTTGGTATTTTGGATGCGCATTTGCAGCGCGCCATCCATTTAACCTTTGGCTTTTTGCTGATTTTCCTGTTATATCCTACAAGACAATCCTGGTCCAAGACCAAGATGAATCCGATTGATGTGCTCTTTGCTCTTGCTGGTGCATGCTCCGCTATGTACATTGTTTATAACTACAATGAGCTGGTGCTGCGTGCCGGTATGAACACGGAGACGGACTTTATCGTGGCCTTGATTGGCACGGTGCTGGTTTTCGAAGCAGCACGCCGTGTAGTAGGCTGGCCCATGATTATCGTGGCCTTGGTTTTCCTGCTTTACGCCTTCTTTGGTCCTTATGTTCCGGGTATTATGGCGCACCGTGGTGTGGGTCTGGAGGAAATGTTTGACCATCTCTTCTTCACCACTGAGGGCATTTTTGGTACCCCGATGGGCGTATCCTCCACCTTCATTTATTTGTTCATCCTGTTTGGCGCTTATTTGGAGGCTACGGGCTTGGGCAAATTCTTCATCGATTTGGCTAATGCCATTGCCGGCTGGGCAGCTGGTGGTCCGGCCAAGGTAGCAGTGCTATCCTCCGGCCTGATGGGCACCGTATCCGGCTCCTCCGTTGGTAACGTAGCCGGTACTGGCTCCTTTACCATCCCTATGATGAAGAAGCTGGGCTATCGTCCCGCGTTTGCCGGCGCTGTAGAAGCTGCTGCCTCCACCGGTGGCCAGCTCATGCCCCCTGTTATGGGCGCTGCAGCCTTCCTGATGGCTGAATTTGTAGGCGTGCCCTATTTTGATGTTGTTAAGGCAGCAGTTATTCCTGCCATGCTGTACTACATCGGCGTATGGCTGGGCGTACATTATGAAGCGAAAAAGTTTGGCCTGAAGGGTACCCCGCGTGACCAACTGCCCAAGTTCAAGGATTTGTTCTTGGAAAAGGGTCATTTGGCCATTCCTTTGATCGTGATTATTTACCTGCTGGTAAGTGGTTATACTCCCATGCGTGCGGCCTTGGCGGCTATTGCTCTGAGCATTATCTGCGCTTGCCTGCGTAAATCCACCCGTATTTCCTTCAAGCAGGTTATCCAAGGCTTGATTGATGGCTCCAAGGGTGTTTTGGGCGTACTGATTGCCTGCGCTACTGCCGGTATCATCATTGGCGTTGTAACCAAGACCGGCGTTGGTCTGAAGGTTGCAACTGCACTGTTGGACCTGGCAGGTGGCAAGCTGCTGCCGGCAATGTTCTTTACCATGATCACCTCCCTGATCCTTGGTATGGGTGTGCCGACCACCGCTAACTATGTAATTACCTCTACCATTGCGGCTCCGGCCTTGATTCAAATGCAGGTGCCCGTGCTGGCGGCTCACATGTTCGCCTTCTACTTTGGTATCGTGGCCGACGTAACCCCGCCTGTAGCTTTGGCAGCCTATGCCGGTGCAGGTATTGCCGGTGCGAACCCCATGCGCTGCGGTGTTATTGCTGCAAAGCTGGCTATTGCAGCCTTCATCGTGCCGTATATTTTCGTGCTGGCTCCCGAGCTTTTGATGATCAACGCGACTGCCTTCACCATTACCTATAGCGCTCTGACCGCTATTATCGGTATGTGGGGCGTGTCCATGTCCATGATCGGCTTCTGCCAGAACCTGTTGAATCTGCCGCAAAGATTGGCCTTCCTGGTTGGCGGTATTTGCATGATTATCCCCGGTACCTTGACCGACGGCATTGGTATTGCTTTAATCATTGCTACCTTCTTCTGGCAAAAGACTAATAAGATTAAGGGTGCTATCGAGCAAACCGAAGACTTATAATTTAATACTCTAAGTAATTGCTATCCCTTAGCTGCAGCTGTGGCTAAGGGATTTTTTTATATCTATGAGCAATATTAGTGATTTCGATATAAGGTTTATTCAAGCTTATATACGAGTGGGCTAAGCTAATTATAAAACTTAAGTGCAAATAGTGTACAATTTTTACAGTTTTTTCTTGAAAAAGATAGTAATTATTTGAAAATTACCTATAGAAAATTCTATTCGACTGTGCTATAATTTAGATGTACATTTGTGTTTTCTCTATAGCGACAATTTTTAAGATTTTCTAGGCGAGGTGTCTTATGTATCATTACAATTATCAAGTAATCATCTTAAGCCAAAACCTTTCCTTGTATGAAAAGGTTGCAGCTTTTCCGTCCTTACCAGGCTTTACCAATATTGTTTCTCATGTGAATGAGGTAGATGCTTCCTTAAAGAATGCTGATTTGTTGCTTTGTCAGGCAGCACCCAGTGTTTTGGAGCAGGCCTTGGCCGTGCTGCCCGCTGATGCCATGAAGGTGTACTTGGGTAGTGAAGAGGAGCTGGAGCAGCTGAGCCCTGCTACCTTGGCCTTGCTGGATGACTTTTGGCGACTGCCCTTGGCTGATAAGCTGTTAGATAGCAAAATAGCTAAGCTGTTTGCCAGCATTAAGAGGCAGAAGGATCACCATTTGACGAAGAATTATTTTGAAACCTTGATTAATAGCATTCCGCCCCTGATTTGGTATAAGGATATTCGCGGCGCGCATTTAAAGGTAAATGATAGCTTTTGTGCTGCTGTGGGCAAGGAAAAAAGTGATGTTGAGGGCCGTGGCCATTATTATATTTGGGATTTGAAGCCGGAGGAGTATGCTGCCGGTGAATATGTATGCCTCGAAACAGAAGAAGAGGTTCTGCAGGCACAAAAAACACTGCTCTTTGACGAAAAGGTTAAGACACGCCGAGGCCTGCGTGAGTTTAAAACCTATAAATCGCCGCTGTATGATGATAAGCAAATCCTTATCGGCACAGTGGGCTGCGCCATCGATGTTACTGATGAAAAACGCTTGATGGAAAAGCTTGTCAATGCTGCGGAGACAGATACCTTAACTAAGCTTTATAATCGTCGTTATTTCTACAAGTATATGTCTAAAATTAAGGATGCTAAGGAGCCGGTCAGCATCTTTTATTTGGATTTGGATAATTTCAAAAAGATTAATGATACCTATGGACACGAGGTGGGGGATGAGCTGCTTTGCCGCGTAGCCCGCATCTTGGAAGATATCTTTAGGGAAGGCGTGTGCGTGCGTTTTGGCGGTGATGAATTTGTGTGCGCTATCGAAGGAAAGGCAACTAACGCCGAATTGAAGGCCTATGCTGAGGAATTCCTGCTGGAATTGACTCGCTTAGTGGAGGATTACCAGGACTTTGCCGGAATTAGCGCCAGCATCGGCATTGCTTATACTGAGGCCGTGGATGATGTAGATATCCTCTTGAAAAAGAGTGATGTAGCTATGTACGAGGCTAAGAATAGTGGTAAGGCTGCTTATCGCATTGCAAAATAAATTTTTACTTGTGTATTAATATGGAAAGTGGTAAGATATTAATAGTAATCGATACTATTAGCTAATCTTAGAGAGTGAGCTGTTTTAGATGGATCTAGATGTTTTACAGAAGCTCAATTTTAAAGAATGCCTTGAACTAGTCCGGGTGATGAACGCCAGCATCCCTGATTCCTTGTATGTGTGGGATTTGGATGAGGATAAGGTTTTTTATACACAGCCGATTAGTTATAAATACGTGCTGCAGCATAAGGATGAGCAGGGCTTTGCTGTGCAGGAGCTGCTTAATCTTACCTATCCGCTGGACCGACCCAAAATCGAAAAGCAGATTTTTAGGATTGCCAACGGCCTGGAAAGTGAATTTGAAATCGAATATCGCCTGGTAAACCGTGAGGGTAAGCGGGTGTGGATCAATAATAAGGGACAGCAGCTCACCATTGCTAATGGGGAGAAGCGTGTGGTAATTGGCTGTTGCTCCACCAGCATTTTTGATACAAGGGTGGATAAGCTTACCGGACTCTCCTACGGCATGAATTGGCGTGAGGATTTGTGTGATGCTGTTGCAGAGGGCTCACAGGGCTATCTTTTTATTGCAGACGTAGATGATTTGGCAGCTATTAATGCCCAAAAGGGAAGAGCCTATGGTGATAAGGTGCTGCAGGAAATTGCCAAGGTGCTCGAAAAGCACATGGGCCAATGGAATGGCATTTTTCGGTTGAGCGGTGACCGCTTTGCTGTGATTTTGCAGCATGCCAATCATGATAGGGCACAGGCCTTTTATGATAGAATTAAGGCTGATTTGCAAAAATATTGCACCCTTTCGGTGGGGGCAGCCACCTTTAATGATGGAGAAGATAGAAGCATTCCTCAGCTTTTGCAGTATGCCGAAACGGCTTTGGTGGAGGCCAAGAGCCAGGGTAAGAATTTGATTAACTTCTTTTCGACCGAGAAGTACAATCGTTATTTATCTCAGATTAATTTGCAGGATGAGATTCGCAACAGCATTGTGAATGATTGCGAGGGCTTTTTCGTGTGCTACCAGCCTTTAATTGAAGGCAAAAACTTTAAGCTTTTGGGTGCGGAGGCACTGCTGCGCTATCGTTCGCCTATTCGAGGCCTGCTCAGCCCAGGCGAATTTATCATGCTGCTCGAGAAAACCGGCATGATTTGCCCCGTGGGTAAGTGGATTTTACGCGAGGCGCTTAAGCAATGCTTGGAGTGGCGTAAGGTCGTTCCTGATTTTCGTGTTAGCGTTAATGTGAGCTATGTGCAGCTCAATCAGGAGGGCTTTGTGCAGGAGGTTCTGGATGTGCTGGAGGAGCTGGGGGCTCCCGGTGACGCCCTGACTCTAGAAATCACTGAAAGCATGCATCTGCGTGATTTCGATAAGTTTAATAGAATCTTTAGCCTGTGGAAGCAGGCCGGCATTTATATTGCCGTAGATGATTTTGGTACTGGCTATTCCAGTCTTAGCTATTTGAAGCGCTTGCAATTTGACATCATCAAGATTGACCAATGCTTCGTCAGTGATGTTACCGAGAGTGCTTATAATTATCGCCTTATCAGCACGGTGCAGGAGCTGGCAAACTTCTCCAATATTTTGATTTGCCTGGAGGGCGTGGAAACAGAAAAGCAGCTGCGTTTGCTCAGTGATTTGCGTCCCGATGTTTATCAGGGTTATCTTTTTAGCCGACCGGTGGAGGCCAATGTGTTTACTGCCAGCTTCATCGATAACGGGGCCGATGCCTATAGCGATTACAAGCAAAAGATACAGCGCTTTACCAGCATCGATGTGAAGGAGCGCATGCTGGATAGCCATCTGCTTTGGAATTTGATGTATGATGACCCGGGCTATGATATTGTTCATAACAATGCGGAAAATATTTTGCGTGATTTGGAGCTGGGTCTGTGGATTACGCGCATGGATAATAAAGCCGGTGTCTACGAAATGTTCTTGGATAAAAGCTGCTCGGAGCTTATGTCTGCCTCTAAGGCCTGGTCACCGCAGGAATGCTATAAGAATTGGTTTAGCAGGGTTTGCCCCGAATGTGTGCATTATGTGCTGCAAATGCTGGCCAAGATGATTAATTCCGGCAAGATTGTGCAGCTGGAGTATAATTGGCAGCATCCGCAGGCCGGGGTAGTGCGCATGCGCTGCGTTGGTATTCGTGTTGCGGATAGCAATGGCATGGTTACCCTCAAGGGCTACCATCGTATTATTAGTAATATTATTCAAACCTCCTTCCTGAATGCTAATACTTAGTTTCTGTATTTATAGTTAGGTAAATTAGCTGGCTCCAGCAATAATTCTCTCTTGACAAAGCTGCTTCTTTTTAGTAAACTCAAGCTATAAAGGGAGTAGCTAGCATGGCTGAGCCGTGTTTACACCATCGTCAGGACGATTGCTAGAGGCAATCCGGTTGTGTGAGTAAGTAGCGAGACTTTGTTGTAATTTTATTGCAGCAGGTCTCGCTTTTTGTATTTTATAATTAGTAATCTATATTGAGGAATGCTGCGGTTGGGAGGATGTTATGGATTTATTATTACAATTTGCATTATTAGCGCTGGGCTTTGTGCTGTTGGGCAAGGGAGCCGATTGGTTTGTGGAGGGCGCTGCCGGTATTGCGGCTAAGTTTGGCATTCCGCAGCTAGTTATTGGCCTGACCATTGTGGCTATGGGCACCAGTGCACCGGAGGCGGCGGTGAGCATTGCCGCCTCAATTAAGGGCAGTGCCGATATTACTATTGGTAATGTAGTGGGCAGTAATATCATGAACATTTTGGTGATTTTAGGCTGCGCTTCGGTGATTACGCCGTTGCTTTTGGCTCGCTCCACCGCTCGTATCGAAATACCCTATGTGATCGCTGTGACGGCTCTTCTCTTTTGGCAGGGTAGGGATGGCGTGATTAGCTTGGGTGATGGCCTTGTTCTCTGTGTGGGCTTCGCTGTGTATCTGTTCTATTTGTATAGGATGGCCGTGAACAGTGTGCCGCCTGAGGAGGAGCAGGGCGAGGAAATGAGCTTGGGCAAGTGCGTTGTGTGGACGCTGGGAGGACTGGCTGTAATCATTGCGGGGAGTAACGTGACCGTTAATGCGGCCACAGCGATAGCTGTCTTCATGGGCCTGAGCGAGCGTATTATTGGCCTCACCATTGTGGCGCTGGGCACCAGCTTGCCGGAGCTGTTCACCTCGGTGACAGCGGCCCGCAAGGGCAATGCGGATATCGCTATTGGCAATATTGTGGGCAGCAATATCTTCAATATCCTCTTCGTGGTAGCGCTTTCCGCTTTGATTGTGGATATTCCTTTCGCGCAAGCCTTTACCTTCGACTCCTATGTGGCCATTGCTGCTGCCGTGCTGCTGTGGGTATGCGTTTTGCCCAAGGAAAAATTGGCACGCTGGGCTGGAGCGTTGATGCTGGCCAGCTATGGCGTGTATTTGTGGTATCTTATCTAATTATCTACTTGGTTGGACTGCTTTGCCAGTTGGACCACGCATTCTTGTAAAACATGTAAAATAATATACAGTTTACGGTAAAAAATCTCCCACAGCCCCTTGTGTTGTGGGATTTTTTATGATAAAATAGTTCGAGTGTAAAAATACACACGCAGGATAATTCATCGTCTGTCTGCGTCAGCCGCGCAGTTATTGATGAAAATGCATCCCTGCGGAGGAAAAAACAGGAGGAAACAAAAATGGCTATTATCTCTATGAAACAATTACTTGAAGCTGGTGTACACTTTGGT
>CAMFET010000022.1 GCA_945949475.1 uncultured Phascolarctobacterium sp. | reverse complement strand
TTAATATAATGAAAATCGCCTGCTATAATATCGCTCTCACGGAAATATTCCGGATGACGCGGCACTCTTTTTTCCTGCTCCTTACCCATTGGGTAAAACCAGCTCACAGGGAGCTTGGTCACTATGGGAGCTAATAGCTTAGCCCACCAAGACAAAGCCTTGAGTGAATAAAGTGGTTTATTGATATTGAGTCCAAAAATTAAGTCACCAAAGGTTACCTTAGCACCAGTCTCTAGCAAAGCCTCTGCCATGCCAAAGCGGTCCACAGCACAAACCAAAAGCACCTTGCTGCCCTTGATAGGCAGCTCATGCCCTGCTGCCAAATCGTGAATAACCTTGCGCTCCAAGGAATTTTTTAGTCCACTACCATCTAAAACCGGAGTATGGTGCACGTTAGCTATCAAGTGTGCAGACTCACGAAAGGTGTAACGCTCCTTGCCAGCATAAACATAAAGGTCCGTACCGCCAAGTCCCATAGCATCAACCTTGCCGTCCCACTGCTCCATAAGCAGTCGTGCTTTGTTAAAATCGCCATCAGTACCACGGCGCTCGATATGCACTTTTTGTCCGGCAAGCTCCAGCATCGCACTAGCATCTCGTTTGGAGGAGCCAAGGCTAATGCTGATAATATGCTTTATTTGCTTACTTTCTCCCATAATCCATACTCCCTACAGGTATCTTTAACAAAATATTATTGTAACATATTTAGCGCTTTTCTACAATGGGAGATGCAAAATGTTTTTCTTGTTCATAATAATTATGTGCACATTGGCGATATTCTGCTAGCAAAGCTAAGAACTGCTTTTGGGTATCAAGCTTATGAAAGCGACCTCTAAATTCTGCTGCATGGGGCAGGCCCTTTAAATAAGCCGAAATATGACGACGCATTTCTTTTACCGAAATTATCTCGCCCTTGTAATCAATAAGCATTTGTAAATGCTCCGCCGCCAAATCTAAGCGCTCATCCAAAGTTGGCGCTGCCGGCATAGGCTTGCCAGCCAGCGCCGCCTTAAGTTGCGTAAAAAGCCAGGGGTTGCCATCGGCACCACGGCCAATCATCAGGCCATCAACCCCAGTTTGTTCTAGCATGCGCAGACCATCAGCTACACTAAAAATATCACCATTACCAAAGACAGGAATCTGCACCGCCCGCTTTACATCAGCAATAATACTCCAGTCCGCCTTGCCCTCATAAAACTGTTGGCGCGTACGTCCGTGCACAGCTACTGCTGCCACGCCGGCACGCTCTGCAGCCAAAGCAATCTCCACTGCGTTACGATGCTCATCATCCCAGCCCGCGCGAAATTTTACAGTCACAGGAATCTTTACTGCTTCTACCATCGCGGCCAAAACCTCATAGGCAAGCTCAGGATTTTTCATCAAAGCAGAGCCCTCGCCATTATTGACAATCTTCGGCACGGGACAGCCCATATTGAAATCTATGATATCGGCGCCACTGGCCTCAACCTGCTTAGCCGCAGCTGCCAGTTCCTCAGGAACACTGCCAAAAAGCTGAATGGCAGTAGGCCGCTCACCCTCGTCAATGCGTAGCATCTCAGTCGTCTTCACATTTTTATACAGCAGCCCCTTAGCGCTGACCATTTCGGAAACGGTCATGCCGCAGCCTAAGCGACGGCAAATTACCCGAAAGGGCAAATCCGTTATGCCCGCCATCGGGGCCAGCACCAGTGGCGCATCTAATTTTATTTCACCAATTTGCATGTGTAACTCCAAACAATTTATAACAACTAGCAAAAAACAGCAAATATAATATACTGGAGCGAATATGGATTTTAGCCAATGAGTTGCTGGAACAACAGAAGCAAGTGTCTCGAAAACCAAAAGCTTTTTGCGAACAAATTCTGACCGCAGCTTCGTTGTTGTTCCCAACGAAATTGGCGTAAGAAATCCATCTGAGCGGAAGGATGTTATATTTACTGTTTATTTTATAAAAATTCTATAAACAAAAGCCCGCATAACAGCGGGCTAAAAACTTATCATAGTATATTACAATCGTTCAGAAAGTACCAAATACAAGGCGCGCCGACGACGGCGTATGGTCAATACTCCTAGGAGGCGCAACGCAGTAGATGGTGCTTTATGGACGATTTTCTACTTCGCGTTCTTCTCGTACAAAATACGCAAACCATCAAGCGTCAGGAACGGCTCAATCACATCGATGCAGTCGGACTCGGAAGCCATCGTATTGGCAAAGCCGCCGGTAGCGATTACAAACGCATCCCCACCCAGCTCCTTCTTCATATGATTAACAATGCCCTCCATCTGGCCTACAAAGCCATAAATAGCGCCAGCCTGCATGGAGCTAACTGTGTTGCGACAAATGACAGTTTTAGGCTTAACCAGCTCAATACGAGGCAGCTTAGCTGCACGCTGGAACAAGGCCTCGGTAGAAATACCAATGCCAGGAGCAATAGCACCACCTAAATATTCACCGGTGGGCAGCAAGGCACAGAAGGTATTAGCAGTACCAAAGTCCAAAATAATCATGGGTCGATTCAAATGAGCATATTTATGAAAAGCAGCTACAGCGTTAACAATACGGTCAGCGCCAACCTCTTTAGGATTATCGTAGCGAATAAAAATGCCGTTTTTAATGCCAGGGCCAACAACCATAGGCTTAATGCCAAAATAGCGCTCGCACATGTGGCACAGCGGAATCAGCACCGGAGGTACTACGCTGGAAATAATGATGGAATCGATTTTGCTCATTTCCACGTCGCTATAATCGAACATACTACGCAGCATAATACCAAACTCATCTGCAGTTTTAGAGCGGTCAGTGGAGAAACGCCAATGCACCTTTAGCTCTTTATCATCAAAAACACCGGCAACAACGTTGGTATTACCTACATCAATTACTAGTAACATCTCAAATCCTCCTCGGAAGTGCGATTTCCGCCTTAAAAATACGGCCGCAAAGCCTTTATTATTTTACCACAAAGTCAGCAGAATGCAAGAATAATTCCAAGATTTTCTTTTATGCGTAAGCTCCACCCTTTGCTGCTGCGGGACGAATAGAAACATCACCGGCTACAACCTTTTCCAGAGCACCGTTCTCCTTGCGCACAATCAAAAGCCCTTCCTCGTCAATATCCACTGCAGTGCCGTAATACGTCATATCCGGAGCAATTACCTTTACCTCCTGCCCCAAGGTGCAGGAATATTTGCGCCACTCGTCCAAAACAGGGCCAAAGCCCTCCTTAACAGCTGTTTCGTACAAATCCTCCATGTTTTTCAGAATATCGCACAAAAGCTGCACTCTAGTAAAGGACTCTGTAGCAGCATCACAAACGGAAACAGCTAGGCTCTTCACCTCATCAGGATAATCATCCGGAGTCGCATTAGTATTAATGCCCGTGCCAATAACCACATAATTAATATGGCCAAATTCTGCATTCATTTCGGTGAGAATACCCACCAGCTTGCGACCTAAAAGCAAAACATCATTGGGCCATTTAATTGCAGCATGCACACCGGCGATTTTGTTGATAGCCTTTACCACAGCTACCGCAGCCAAGAGTGTGCATTTGCTTGCTTCCTGGGGCAAAAAGGGCGGCTTCAAAACCACACTAAACCAAATTCCCTTAGCATAGGGAGAAATCCAGCCACGGGATAAGCGCCCCTTGCCGGCGCCCTGCTCCTCGGCCACAACTAAAAGGCCGTTCTCGCAGCCCTCGTTAGCCAAAGCCTTGGCTAGGTTATTGCTAGAATCAACACTATCGCGGTAGCAGATATTGCGTCCCAACCATTTAGTCTGCAGTCTTGATAAAATTTCCTGCGGGAAAAGGCGATTAGGGGCCTCCTTCAAAATATAACCCTTTTTGGGTACTGATTCTATATCATAGCCTTCGTTTTTCAAGGTTTGAATATGCTTCCAAATAGCTGTGCGCGAAACCTCTAGCTGGCGAGAAATTTCTTCACCGCTCACAGGCTCTCCCCCATTATTACGCAATAATTCTAAAATACGCTTACGCATGCTTTATGCCTCCATTACTGTTAATCTCGCTTCAAGCTTCGTTAACCTATATCTATTTGAAAGGTTATCACTAGGTTAACCAAAAGTCAAGTACTTATTAACTTCTAAAGAAAACTCTCCCTGTCCAAGAGGGAAATCAGGGAGAGTAAAAAGTACGGAGTTAGATATGATTAAACAAGGGCCAGAACTGCATGCAAACATAGCCCAGAGCACTTACTAAAAGCATGCACAGCACCGATAAGCGTACACCGTGCTTCATCAAATCATCAGGACTGAGTCCATAGGTGACGCCCACGGCACGAGTGCTAACTGGCAGTATAAAAGCACAGTTTACAGCCACTATAGTCGTCAAAATATAGGGCACAGGGTTCACGCCCAGCTCAGTAGTAATACTTTGCACAACTGGAATAGCGATGGAAGCGGCCGCTGTATTGCTACTGATTTCCGTAAGAAAAGTGGCAAACAAGGTGAGACTAAACATGGTTTCCACGCCCCCACTTAAGGGCAGTAGCGTAATAACCTTAGCAATTTCTGTTGCTGCACCAGTATCCGTAATCAGCTTGCCCAAGGCCAGACCGCCGGAAAACAAAAATATCATGCCCCACATAATACCCTTTTCCGCCTCGTTCCAAGTGAGCAGCAACTGCCCTTCTTCATTACGCAACACAAAGGTAAGCATACCAAAAAAGAAGAAAACATAAGCAGGCTTCATCAAGGGTAGATACTCCACATACAGAGGACGAATAAAGGCCAAAACAGTGGCTAAAGCAAAGAGCCACAAGCCCAGCTTCTCACCCTTTTTCATGGGTCCGAGCTCGGCATAAACACGACGGAAATATTCCTTGCCACCCTCCAAGTGCTCCACCGGCATGGGTAAACGTAATAGGAAGAGCAAAATAAAGAGCAGGATAATAAAGAGCAGGGGCAAAAAGCGAATGATCCAATCCACATACATAAATTCCTGCCCTGTCAATTTTTCTAAATAGCTAATAGCTACTAAATTAGAAGCTCCGCCCAAGGGAGAACCAAAGCCACCAAAGCCAGCACCCCAAACTAAGGCCAGCAAAATGGGGGTAGCGATGGGGTTATTAGTAATATTTTCCTGCCCCAAAAACTTGAGCATGCTCACAGCCACAGGCACTAAAATCATTACTACAACCACATTGGGCAAAAAAATGGACAGCACTGTTGCGGCCACCAGCCATACAGTAATTTGCTGCCGCATGGAGGTGCCAATGCCACACAGGCTCTTAATGGCCAAACGCTTATCAAGATGGGTCTTTTCCCACACTAGACTGATCAAATCGCTGCCCACCAACAGTACTACGATTTCCGAAAAATATTTACTGATAATGCCGTCCATCGGTACCATGCCAAAAAAAGCATTAATTGGTATGGGCAGCAGCGCTGTAACCGCAATATTTACCGGACGCAGCACCCACCACAAGCCCATCCAGCAAATAGTAGCAATAGCAGCCGCCTGCTTAAAGCTAATTAGCTGCGACAACACTCCCAGAACCACAAAAAATAAAATTGGTCCTGATAAAGTATTCAATGAACGATATTTTTTCATATTCCCATCCCCTAGTATAGTTGTTCATTATATTATACCCCTGGCGCAAAAATAAGTAAAATGCTTTAATTTGTTATTAATTATCATTTTTCTTGCTATTTCAAAAATTTTCTTGCTAAAGGAGATAGGTAACATATGCTTATATGGATTTATAAAAGTAAAAGCAGAACCACTGCCAGAGCAAGCTTGCTCCAGCCAGTCGGTTCTGCTTTTTTGTTTACCTGAAAGTTTTTATCTCTTTATTTTCCAAAAACGCTATTTACATAGTTCACTGCGCTAACGGCATTGGGAGCGTAGTGACTAGCGCCAATATGGTCCGCATATTCCTGAGTCAAAACTGCACCGCCAACAACAATCTGGCAAGCGCTGGTATCGCTATCGTCCTGCAGCGCTTTAATAGTAGCTTCCATAGCGCCCACGGTGGTGGTCATCAAAGCGGAAAGGCCTACAACCTTAGCACCGCTTTCCTTGGCTGCACTAACAATCGTCTCTACCGGCACATCCTTACCCAAATCCAGCACGCGGTAGCCATAATTTTCCAAGAGCACCTTCACGATATTCTTGCCAATATCATGGATATCACCATGAACGGTAGCGATGATTACAGTCTCGCCTTGGGTTTCGCCTACGCCTACAGCCTCACGAATCACCTCGAAGGCTGCCTTTGCAGCATCAGCACTCATCAAAAGCTGCGGCAGGAACAGTGTCTTCTTTTCAAAGCCATTGCCCACGAAATCCAGCGCGGGAATCATGTATTTATTGATGACCTCTAAGGGCTTTTCACTCTTGAGGGCTACAGCAGCAGCCTTACGCGCAGCCTCAGCCAAGCCCTTAACAATGGCATCATAAAGCCCTATTTCGCTAACAAGGGTGGCCGTAGCCTTGGGTGCGTCAGCGTAATGCTGCACATATTCCTTGCAGCCCTCGTCAAAACCTGCCAGCGCACGATAGCCATAGAAGGCATCCAGCATAGCCTTGCTTTGAGGATTGATGATACCGCAGGAAAGTCCTGCTGCCAGCGCCATGGCAAAAAAGGTACTATTAACAGCTTCGCGACCGGGCAAGCCAAAGGAAATATTGGATACGCCCATAACCGTGTTGATGCCCCGCGCCTTCATAGTGCGAATAACCTCGCAGGCAATCTCGGCGTTTTCGGCACCGGTGGAAATGGTCAAGGCCAAGGGGTCCACTACGATGTTGCGGCTCTCGATACCGTATTCAGCAGCGCGAGCGATAATTTTATCAGCAACAGCAATGCGACCAGCCGCAGTATTGGGAATACCACTATCATCCAAGCACAGCGCAACCAGAACTGCGCCATATTTTTTGGCCAAGGGCAGCACCTTAGCTAGGCTTTCCTCCTTGCCGTTAACGGAGTTCAGCATGGGCTTGCCATTATAAAGACGCAGAGCCCGTTCCATCGCCTCATAATTAGATGTATCGATTTGCAGAGGAGTATCAGTAATGGCCTGCAGCGCCGGCACAGCCTTAGCAATCAGCGCCGGCTCATCAATACCGGGTGTACCAACATTCACATCCAAAATATGGGCGCCGACATTGATTTGCTCCAGACCTAAGCGGCACACATAATCCAAATCCTGTGCTACTAGGGCTTCCTTCAAACGCTTCTTACCGGTGGGATTAATGCGCTCGCCGATAATCACCGGACCTTCGCCCAAATGCACAGCCTTACCATAGCTGGAAACAGCTGTCAGCTGGCAGGTGCGGTAGCCACCGGGCTGCAAATCCTTACATTTTTTAATCATGGCTTCAATATGTGCCGGAGTGGTGCCGCAGCAGCCGCCCACAATACTTGGCCCCTGCTGAGCCAGCACATACATGAGCTCAGCATATTCTTCAGGACCAACCTCGAAGCAGGTTTTACCATCCTTTTCTACGGGCAGGCCTGCATTGGGATTAATAATAACTGGTAAGCTTGTAGCAGCCAGCATTTGCGGCAAAAGCTTGCCCACCTGTACCGGGCCCAAGCCACAGTTAAAGCCGATGGCATCAACACCCAAGCCCTCGCACATCAGCGCAGCAGCCTCTACGGTAGCACCAGTGAGCAGTTTTCCATCCTGGTCAAAGGTCATGGTAACGCAAATGGGCAAATCGCAGTTTTCTTTGGCTGCTAAAACTGCAGCCTTGATTTCGTAGGTATCACTCATGGTTTCTACCAAAATCAAGTCGGCACCGGCAGCAGCACCATAGCGCACCATTTCTCCATAGGCAGCCACAGCATCTTCAAAAGCCAAATCGCCATAGGGAGCGAGCAGCTTGCCTGTGGGGCCTAGGTTGAGGGCTACAAATTTATTTTCGCGACCACCGCAAGCACGCTTAGCAATCGCCACAGCAGCCTCGATGGTTTCCTTGCAATCTAAACCACTACCCTTTAATTTAATAGGGTTAGCGCCAAAGGTATTCGACTTAACAATATTGGAGCCCACATCTAAATAACCCCGATGCACGGCTTCCACAATCTCCGGATGGGTAAAGTTCCAGCTTTCCGGCAGCTCGCCCGGCTTTAAGCCGCGCGCCTGCAGCTGGGTGCCGGTGGCTCCATCAAAAAACAACATTTTTTTACCTAAAAGCTCTTTAAAAGTCATACTTCCTATCTCCTTAAAACACTTTATAACCATTAAAAGCAAATTTGAGATATTAGATATCTTTCCGGTCAAATGAAATTTTTTCGCTCATTTCGTGGGGTACAATTACGAAGCTACGGTGTCCAATTTGTTCGCAGAAGTCTTTTGGTTTTCGAAACCTTGCTTCTATTGTACCAGCCACTCATGAGCTAAAATTTCAATTCCCTCCAAGATATCTAATACCCTCAATTTTACCCTTCATTTGTTGGGCTATGAATATTCCTACTTGTTTCATCGTAGACCTTATCGTATATCATTAATAAACTTCGTTTTACTTGAAGGATATACAATTTTTCTTTTTCATTTACTCTTCATTTGCTCTATACGGGCAATTAATATTCCCACAGGTCATGCACTTATTCCACACACACTGCACGTCATCGGATAGTCCAATCACCGCCGTCACCGACTTAGACGGCGCCATCATACAGCCATCGGTCAGCGTAAGCCCTATCAGCTTAGCACAGTTTAGCACCGGAAATATCAGTCTCTGCTCCGCCAAATCCCAGTCACCATAGCCCGGTGAAAAGCGGGGCCGCTGCGCCAAGCCACCTGTATCGGCCTTAGCCTGCACCTCGTCACAATAGCTTTCAATCAGCGCTGCCGCTACTGCCTGTGCCGCTGCGCCTTCGGCTACACTTCCCAAGGCCAAGCGCCTAATGGCAGCATCCACACGACTGCCCAGGGTTGCCCCTAGCAACAAGACCTCCTCACAGCCCTTAACATGTGCAGCCAAATCTCTGGAGGTGAAGCGCACCCCATTAGCTAGCGTTACGCCCTCCTTATCCACCTGCACTTTGCTTTTGAGCAGCACATGCCGAGCCTGCACCTCATTGCGCAGCTTAAGGTAAACCATGTCCACCAAAGCCTGCGCTTCTTTATCATTAGGCCGCGCCCGCAAATAGCGCAGCGCTTCCTTGCGATTAAATTCCATTATATTTCCCCTTCTAAATTACATTAAAAATAATACCACATTCCTGCAGGCTAACTCAATCCTTAACTATTTCGGATAAATTAGCCATAATACCCCCGATGATTTCAGGGCGATTCATTGTATAAATATGCACATGATTAAAGCCATTAGCAACAAGGTCGATAATTTGGCCCGTAGCATAGGCAATACCAGCCTGCTTCAGGGCAGCAGGCTTATCAGCAAATTTTTCCACCATAGAGCGGAACTGCGGTGGTAGCTTGGTGCCGCTAAGCTGACAGATGCGAGTAATTTGCGCCGCATTGGTCACAGGCATAATTCCGGGCACTACCGGCACATTGATGCCTGCCTGCAGGAGGCGGAACATGTAATTATACAAAATCGTGTTCTCGAAAAACATTTGCGTTACTAAAAAGTCCACGCCAGCTTCAACCTTATAGCGTGTATTGGCAATGTCCTGAGCGAGGCTGCCGGATTCAGGATGGCCTTCAGGATAAGCAGCACCACCCACACAAAAATCACCCTGCTCCTTAATAAAGCGCATCAAATCACTGGCATGCGCAAAGCTACCAATTGCGTCCTTTTCTAGGCCGGCAGGGATATCAC
>CAMFET010000021.1 GCA_945949475.1 uncultured Phascolarctobacterium sp. | reverse complement strand
TACTATTACTGATTATCTTTCTCAATCTAACTCTGGCTTCTTTAAAACTGTTCAGAGAATCATCAACGCCAGCTAATGTCTGCTTCTCTTCTTCCTCTGTATCCAGTCCTTCAGCTATTTTCTTTACTAAATTCTCCAACTCTTTTGCTTTTCCTGCTGAAATAAGAGAACAAATTCTACTTCTCTATTCTCCTGCTGCTGCTTTAAAGTACGCTAGCCAAAGCCTTCTCTTTTGACTACCTTTTCACGAACAAGACACACCTTAAAATTCTTTGTGAAACGCTATCTATTTTTATTGCAATGATGTATAATTTAAATACAGGCAATACTGATAGCATGAGTCTATCAAACAATTGTCGTCAAATACAGGCTGTGAGTTGCAAAGGAGTGATAGCAAATGACAGCACCCAAATTCTTTATCTGTAAAAAATGTGGCAATATTGTGGGTATGGTGGTAGATAGCAAGATGCCTATTACCTGCTGCGGGCAAGAGATGCAGGAGCTGGTTCCCAACACCACGGACGCAGCCAAGGAAAAGCATGTTCCTGTCATCTGCCCTGATGGCAACCTAGTCTACGTGCAAATTGGTAGCACCGACCATCCCATGCTAGAGGAGCATTACATCGAATGGGTTTATTTGCAAACGGAGCAGGGCGGCCAACGCAAGCTGCTCTATCCTGGTCACAAGCCCCAGGTAGTCTTTGCCCTAACCCCCGGCGACAAGCCCCTAGCCGCCTACGCCTACTGCAATCTGCACGGACTGTGGCTAGCTAAAGTATAAGCTTAAAACTAAGAAGCGCTCTGCCAATGGCAGAGCGCTTCTTTATGCCCAAATCTAGGCAAATTATGCAATTAGTAATTAATAACCTTCAGTTCGAAGTAGCCTTGCGGATGGTCGCAAACCGGGCATTTTTCAGGAGCTTGTTCAGCCACAACGATCTTGCCGCAGTTAGTGCAAATCCAAACCTTTTTCTCCTCACGTTTGAATACGCGATCATTTTCAATATTAGCAATCAAAGCGCGATAGCGTTCTTCATGCTCTTTTTCGATTTTGCCAACCTCTTCAAATTGCATTGCCAAACGGTCAAAGCCTTCTTCCTTAGCGGTTTTAGCAAACTCAGCATACATTTCGGTCCATTCATAGTTTTCGCCAGCAGCTGCATCACGCAGGTTTTCCATGGTCTTGGGAACACTGCCACCATGCAAAGCCTTAAACCACAGCTTAGCATGCTCTTTTTCGTTACCAGCAGTTTCAGTAAAAATAGCACCAATTTGGTTGTAGCCATCTTTTTTAGCTTGGCTTGCATAATAGCCATATTTTACATGGGCTTGAGACTCGCCAGCAAATGCAGTCATCAAATTTTGTTCAGTTTTGCTACCTTTTAATTCCATAATAACTTCCTCCTTGACCCTTTAGGGCTCTAGTTTTTAATTTTTATCCTCACCTAAAACATCATCGCTTTCAGTATGCAGATGCTCTAGCTTTTGGCACTCGGGGCAAACGCCACTGAAAACAATATCGTGGTGATTCATTTTGTAACCGGTTACTGCTGCAACCTTTTCATCCATATCAGGGATATAATCAAAATTCTCCACATTCATAAATTTACCGCATTCAGTACATTTTATGTGATAATGTCTTGCCAGGATATGGTCGAAACGGTCAGCACCGCTAGGTACAGAAACCTTGCTTAACAGACCACTTTCTACTAGGCTATTCAGATTGCGATATACAGTGCCTTTGCTAATATCGGGATATTCCATGGTGATGCGATCATATACTTCTTCAGCAGTGGGGTGATTTGCTAAAAAACGTACAGCTGCAATAACTAATTGTCTTTGAATAGTATTTCGTTTAGCCATTCTCATCATCCTTTATCAAAAATAGTTCTTAATTAGAATTATACATTTTATACTCAAATTGTCAAGTGTTTTTTAGCACAAGATACACTTAATTCACATTTTCATTACTCATTTTGTATGCACCTTTCAATTAATAACTGACAAATTATCAAATTGTTATTATTCTACATTCCACAAGCTCATAAATAGAAATAAATCTCTCCTCTTCAATAATTAAGTTATGTTTTATGTAACGCTAGCCTAATAGTCATTTAAAAGTTCACAAAAATGTTAAGATTAATCCTCGTCTCCACTATTTGACATAACCCTTCGGTGCATATATAATTAAAACTAAATTCTTATATAAGTATTGAAGGTTAGAAATATGCTAGAAATTACCTTGGACAAGCTGCCCATTGGGCAAGAAGGAATAATTCAAAGTGTTGGTGGCGAAGGCATCCTACGCCGCCGTTTATTAGATATGGGACTCACTCCCCGCACACGTGTTATTGTGCGCAAACGCGCCCCCTTAGGTGACCCACTGGAGATTTATATCCGTAGATATGAATTAACCCTGCGCGCTTCTGATGCCAGCAAGATTACTGTTATTGTGGAGGCGGATGAAGCATGAAGCTACATTTTGCTTTAGTTGGCAACAAAAACTGCGGTAAAAGTACCCTCTTTAATTATTTAACCGGCAGTAACCAGCATGTGGGCAATTTCCCCGGTGTAACGGTACAAAAGAAGGAAGGTGCTTTGCGCACCGATCCCGATATCACGGTAATCGACTTACCGGGCATCTATTCGCTCTCCCCCTATACCTCGGAAGAAATAGTAACTCGTGATCTTTTGCTTTATAATAAGCCCAGCGCTATTATTAACGTAATTGATACCACGAATATTGAGCGCAGCTTGTATTTAACCCTGCAGCTTATTGAGCTTAATATTCCTATGGTTTTAGCCCTGAATATGATGGATGAGCTCACTGTTAGTGGCGGTAGCATTGATATTAAGGCGCTAGAGGAGCAGCTGACCATCCCCGTTATTCCCATCACTGCCAATAGTGGAGAAGGTGTTGCCGAGCTTATTAAGCGTACTATCGCCGTAGCCCAGGATGCAACGCTGCCCAAGCGGCTTGATTTTTGCTCCGGCCCCGTACACACTGCTATTCATGCAGTAGCTCACTTGATTGAAGAAAAGGTGCGCCGCAAGGGACTCCCCCTGCGCTTTACCTCCACCAAGCTCTTAGAGGGCGACGATGATATTATGCAGGAGCTACAGCTATCGGATAACGAAAAGGATATTGTGGGCCATTTTACACAGGAAATGGAAAATGCCTTAAATACGGACCGTGAAGCAGCCTTGGCCGATATGCGTTATGCTTATATTGAAGATTTGTGCATGCGCACAGTGCACAAGCCCCAGGATACCGAGGCCCAACGCCGTAGCGTGCGCTTAGATTATTATTTAACTCATAAATATTTAAGCATCCCTATATTTATCTTGATTATAGGTGCTGTCTTCTACCTTACCTTTGACGTCATCGGTGCCTTTTTGAGCGGTCTCTTGGGCCAAGCCTTGGACAGCATTACTGCCGCAGCAGATGCGGCGCTTACAAATTTTGGCATCAATCCGGCTATGCATTCCTTAATCATTGATGGTGTTTTTGCCGGTGTTTGCAGTGTACTATCCTTTATTCCCACAATTGTGACGCTGTTCTTTTTCCTCTCGCTTTTGGAAGACAGCGGTTATATGTCCCGTGTGGCCTTTGTGATGGATAAGCTACTGCGCAAAATCGGTCTTTCCGGCTCCTCCTTCATCCCTTTGATCATCGGCTTTGGCTGTAGCGTGCCAGCGATTATGGCTACTCGTACCCTAGCCAGTGAACGTGACCGCAAAATGACCATTATGCTTACGCCCTTCATGAGCTGCAGCGCCAAGCTATCCGTTTACGGTATTTTTATTGGTGCCTTCTTCCCCAATACGGGAGCACTGGTCATGCTTTCAATTTACCTTTTAGGTGTAATTATTGCCGTGCTTACAGGGGCTCTTTTAAACAGCTTTGTATTTAGCGGTAAGCCTGTGCCCTTTGTCATGGAGCTGCCCGCCTATCGCATGCCCACTGGTCGCAGTATTTTGATGCATATGTGGGAAAAGGCCGAGGATTTTATTCACAAAGCCTTTACCGTTATCTTTATGGCCAGCATCATTGTTTGGTTCCTACAAAACTTTAATACTCAATTTTTCATGGTCAACAGTGACGAAAGCATTATTGCCGAGATTGGTAAAATCACTGCTCCTATTTTCGCACCCTTGGGCTTTGGGGATTGGCGTATGTCCACAGCCCTGATCACCGGCATCACAGCCAAGGAGGTTGTCATCAGCACCCTTTCGGTGCTCGCAGTGGATGCCAATGGCAATGTTAACCTACCCAATTTATTCACTCCCCTCACTGCCTACACCTTCCTAGTGTTCTGCTTGCTGTATCCTCCTTGCGTTGCTTCGCTGGCAACCATGCGCAAGGAGCTGGACTCACGCTCTAGCACGGCGGCCATTATTCTCTACGAGCTTTCGATTGCTTGGATAATTGCCTTTCTAGTAAGGCATATCGGCCTAATGCTTGGCTTTAATTAATAATAAAGACTGCTACACAGCTTCTTCTTTGAGAAGACCATGTAGCAGTCTTTTTTTGCTCATTATTCAAATAGTCTAAGCGTCGCTTCTTGCGTAAGCTTTATTAAGCCTGCTTTTACTGGAACGCCAAATAAGCTCAATGGGCAAATTGGAAGCCCCTGGCGGTGACCACACAAAGCTATACTTGCCAGCCTTCAGCTTAGCCAGCTCCACTGCCTCCTCCACTGTCTCACCCAAGCATAAATCATATTCCGGTAAAGCAATTAGCTGACGTTGGCCCTCATGCTCCAGAACGCCATAGCCAGCAAAATAGCCCCCGATAGGATTAAGGATAAAGCTTATAGGACGCTCACTAGCTACAGTGAAATTCACCCTATAAACAACCCCATAATTACCATAATTCTCGGCCGAAAGCTTCGTAGTAGCATCCACACCCTTAATATAGCCTGTGCCCTCACTGCCTGCCAGCTTAAGCTTAACCGGCTTAGCTCCATCAATGGGCTGCTTAAGAGTATATTCCCAGTCGCTCTTAGTAAAGGTACCTCGTAAAGGATGCTCATCCATAGGCTGCAACGTTGCAGCATCATTAAAAAGCTCCAAATCTGAAAGTGGCTCACACAGCATTACACTAATTTGAGTAGGCCTATCAAGCTCTAAATCGATCGTCCCTGTTGCAAGCTGCTCTGTATCAAGCAGAACACCGCGACCACTTAATAGCTCTACGCTATGACCAAAGCTTAAGCTGCCACTGCTTTGCTGTTGTTCCGTGCTAGCAAAATAATTGCGTTGCGACTTCTTGCCCACCTCCATATAATTGTAGCCAGGTCCGGCAATCCCCTGCCGCAAAACCTTATAATGGAGTGGACGAATTTGCTCATTTTTGAGCAAAATAGCTAGCTTTTTGGTTCCTGCCACAGCATTCACGTGATGATAAAAGAGGCGTACCCTGCCCTGCACCGTATCTCTATATAGAATACCATTGTGATAGACCATCTCCGGGCTATCCGAAAACAGCAGCGTCGGCCCGCTAGCTTTAAACTTTACTGAAGCATCCTTTGCTACGAAGCTCTCTGGAATGCTTAAGGGTATTTGCGTAATTCTTACATTGGAAGCAGCTTCAGCAGAGCCCCAAAGATTAAAGCTCGCGAGCACTGCTATAGCTAAAGCTCTCCATTTTTTTAACTTTATCATCATTATCACCTTGCAAAAGATAAAGCTCCCCCTGTTAACTAACTTTAACGGGGGAGCGCGTTATTATTAAATTATTTTAAAGAGTTTTGGTAATCGGCCATGAATTGAGCCAAGCCCTTATCGGTCAAGGGATGGTTGATCATTTGGGCCAAAACCTTGGTAGGAATAGTGGCGATTTGGCAGCCAGTGAGCATTACCTTTTCTACATGCTCGATGTTGCGAATGCTGGCTGCGATAACCTCAGTTTCTATGCCATACAGCTTGAAGGCTTTAACGATGTTATCAACCAATTTTACACCATCTTGGTTAATATCATCTAAACGACCAATAAAAGGACTAACATAGGTAGCACCAGCACGAGCTGCTAAAAGAGCTTGGGACATGCTAAAAACTAAGGTTACATTGGTTTTGATGCCTTCTGCACTCAGGATTTTTACAGCCTTCAGGCCTTCGGGAATGCAGGGGATTTTAATAACCACGTTGCCAGCGATTTTTGCCAGCTTACGAGCTTCTTCCACCATGCCTGCGCATTCAGTGCTGATAACCTCGGCGCTAACAGGACCGCTTACCAAGGCAGCAATTTCCGGAATTACTTCAGCTTGGGTGCGACCGCTTTTAGCAATCAAGCTAGGGTTAGTAGTTACACCATAAACTACACCCCAATCCACATATTGTTTAATTTCCTCTACATTGGCAGTATCCATAAAAATTTTCATACATATCTCTCCCTGTTACTCAAAGTATTAATCTCTTATACTAATGGCTACGAAATAATTAGTAATAATAATATCATGAAGCGAATAAGAATTTTAGCTCATGAGTGGTTGGTACAATAGAAGCAAGGTTTCGAAAACGTAAATTATCCTACGAACAGATTGGACACCGCAGCTTCGTGATTGTACCCCACGAAATGAGCGTTAAGAAATTCTTCTGAACGGAGTGATATTATTATTACAATATTTTCAATTCAATATAACTACCTTTTCTGCGTTAGTCTGGCCTGGCAGGCTCATAGTCATAACATTGCTCCACAAAAGCAGCTTGTCGCCAGCTTTGATGCTTGCAAAATCTTCGCAGGCATACTTATCGATGCGGGCAATAAGATCATTGGTGCTATTTAGCACGCGTACACAGCTGCCATCTTTAGCTTTTTGTACTTGATCAACCACAAAAAATTGGGGTAAATACTCCTTGCGCACATCACCAATGATGATGGCATAAGCCTGTGCTTGCGGCGGCAGGCTACGAGTCATACGCGCAGAGTAATAAGCTACAACCTCTTGCCCCACCTTCAGTGCCTCAGCATTACGCAGCTTGCCCTTAGCGCCTTTAACAATATAGGTAGCATCGCTAACTAAAGCAGCAATACACTCCTGCCCCTCGCCACGAATCACAAGCTTATTACCATTAATTTCTGTAATAGCTCCACGCATGCGCAGCATGGAAGGTGCACGCATTTTATCCTGATCAATAGTAAAGGCTTCCCAAAAGCCTCTATTAGGACGGCAATTTATTCTGCTCGCAACGCAATTATTCTGATAAGCCTGTCTATAAGCATTAGAACCACGCTCACAAGCCTGCGGCTCCCTTGCTTCACACACAGCTCGATGTTCTTCGTAATGATGCGCTCCGGCCACAGCACTAGCGGGCATTACCGCACCGCTCAGGGCCATAACACTTCCCAAGGCTAAAGCTAAATTTTTAATACTAAACATAATTGCTACCTCCAAAATCGCTTCTTTTAATCTAGTATAACATATACTTATGGCTAAAATATGACGAATTGGAGTTATCAGCTTATTTATTGCTAAAATGGATGGCAATTTCTGCCAAGGTAGCAGCCGCTTTCCACAAGCATTCTTCATTGAAGTCAAAATGACTATTATGATGGCCTGCTGCAATCTTGGTGCCATACATCATATATAAAGCGCGACCGCCCTTTTGCTGTACACGCTCCATAAAATAGCCACAGTCCTCACTGCCACCCATATCCACATATTCAGAAACCTCGTCATAGTGGCATTTAGCCTTGGCCAGCTCCGCAACCTCATGCCCCAGCTCGGCATCGGGCAGGCACGCAGGCGCACCACCAGCCATAGTAACCTTCAGCTCTACATCATACATGGCTGCACAGGCGGCCAGCATACGGCGCGCTTCGCTCACCATGAAATTATTAATTTCTGTAGTAGCACCACGAGTTTCCAGCTTTAAGGAAGCAATATCGGGCACTACGTTGCGACCTGTACCAGCATTCAAAACACCCACATTAATACGGCTGGAGCCTTGGCTGTGGCGAGAAATAGTATTTAGAGAAATTGCTGCTTGGCAGGCTGCTAAAAGAGCATTTTTGCCCTGCTCGGGCGCAGCTCCTGCATGAGCAGAAACACCCTTGAATTCCGCATCTAATTTAGTGGTAGCCAAAAAGCCATCCGTCATGGTAACCAAAGCATTATCAGTGGTGGCCTTAAAGCCAATGTGCCCACCAAAGAGATAGTCAACATCATCCACTACACCAGCATTGACCATAGCATAGGCGCCACGCAC
Source organism: uncultured Phascolarctobacterium sp. (assembly GCA_945949475.1). Taxonomy (GTDB): domain Bacteria; phylum Bacillota; class Negativicutes; order Acidaminococcales; family Acidaminococcaceae; genus Phascolarctobacterium_A. The sequence continues at coordinate 1,578 of CAMFET010000021.1, read as the reverse complement.
ACCCTCCTCGGCCGGTTGGAAAATCAGCTTAATAGTGCCGGCTAGCTCATCCTTATGTGCTGCAATAAGCTTGGCTGCAGCTAAGCCAATGGTTACATGTCCATCATGACCACAGGCATGCATAGCATTTTTGTGGCAGGAAGCAAAGCCCTCGCTGGTCGGGCGATGAGCTGCACCCTTATCCTCTTCCACATCATTGCAATCCATATCTACACGAAAAGCAACTGTTTTGCCCGGCTTTCCAGTTTTCAATACAGCGACGATGCCAGTTTTACCACCAGCCATTTGCTGCACCAATTCAGGGTCCGCTCCTTCGCTAATGGCACGCTCCATATAGCTAGCCAAGGCTTCCGCACTTGGTACACCCATCATGGAAGCTTCATCCACAACAGCAGCACCAAAGCTTACCTCGTAGCCTAAGGCTCTCAATTCCTTAATAATCATACTAGCAGTACGAAACTCGGTCCAACCTGTTTCCGGATGCTGATGCAGATTGCGACGACGAGCAATCATTTCTTCACGCAGGCCTTGGGCCTGTTCCCAGATAGTAGTCATATAATTCCCTCACTTTAAAATAAAACGGTTTGTTCGCTATCAACGGGCAAAAAGACCTCCACTGGTGGTCTTTTGCGGTTTTTACTAGTCACCCACATGCCGCATTGGGGACAGCTTATAGCAGCAGTAGGCAGCGCCCAAGCCAGATGCTTGCCACAGCCAGGACAAATAAATTCCACCTGCAAAGGCACTTGCTCTTTCTTTTTCATTGCGCCACCTCCCGCATGAATACGACAATTAATTATATCACAAAAATCCTGTCATTCAAAGGCACGCTTGTTAAATTATAGCAAAAGCAGCAGCGTTTTCTATCAAAATATGTTACAATAATACTAGATAAAAAGGAAAGGCGAGGTGCACTATGCTTACTGCTGCTGATTTTGACAAACTAGGCTTTTGGGAAGATACCACTCCTGAAGAAAATATTACTGTGTATGGTATGGATTTTGGCACTGACTACATCATGCTTACTGACGATTTAGGCAAAACTCCGGTGGATGCAAAGCAATTCATCGTTGTAGCTGCCTATGATGATTCCGACTGCTTCCTGTGGGGAGTAGAGCTGAAGAATTTTGCTGCTTTAAAGGATTTATGCAATACATATACTGCTGGCAGCCCCGAGCTTTTGGAAGCCCTGCGCAACTATAAATTGCCCAAAAACAACTGAGTAGCTTTATTAGTAAATAATCCCTCGACCGTAGTCGAGGGATTATTTTATAAAGCCTTACTTCTTTTTAAGGTTCGCTTTTATTTGTGGTCCTGCAAGCACATTCTCAAGGCCTGTACAACCTCCTGCATATTAATGGGCTTAGAAATAAAGCCATTCATACCGCATTCCTTAGCCGCCTTACGGTCCTCATCAAAGGCATTAGCCGTCATAGCCACTACAGGCACCTTGGCAAGCTCCTTGTCTTCCAGATTACGAATTCTCCTTGTAGCTTCATGCCCATCCATGACCGGCATCTGAATATCCATCAGCACTAAATCGTAATAGTCCGGAGCGGACGCTGCAACCAAATCCAC
>CAMFET010000020.1 GCA_945949475.1 uncultured Phascolarctobacterium sp. | reverse complement strand
GTTGCCATCCATGGTTTTCATTTTTGCCATTGATTTTACCCTTCTTTCTATAATGATAAAGATAATAAAAAGTTGAACTGATTTCAAAGCAGGATTTCTCCTACCAGCAAATTTAGTATACACTATCTGCACTCTTTTGTAAAATCAAAACCACTCCGAAATGACAATGTATACATAATTTTTACAAATATGAACAAAACAAGGAGATACCATTTCCACGGCACCTCCTTGTACAGCTTATTCAACAATTGTTACGGGTACGTTGGCATTTTCCAGCACCAGCTTGCTTACGCTGCTACGCAGGATACCCTCTAGCACACCCAAGCCACGGCTACCAAGCACAATGCCATCACAGCCTTCATTATCCACTGTTTGTAAAATATTAGCAGCCACGTTGCCACCATTTTCTAGCAAATAAGTACAATCAATACCCTTGCCTGCCAGCATAGCATTGGCCGAATCCAGCACCTCGTTACCGATATGAGCGAAGAGCGATTCACCCTCCACCGCCAAAACCGGCTCGGCCTGATGTCCTTTAGCCACAGTCATAACAACAAGACTGCCACCACTCAGCCGCACTAGCTCACACCCATATTCCAAAGCTCGCCAAGAACTTTCTGTACCATCAATTGGTACCAGGATACGGCGCAGCATTTTATTTCACAATCAGTACAGGAACAGTTGCATATTGAGAAACCTTGGAGCTAACGCTGCCCAAGAAGAATTCAGCAATACCGGATAAGCCACGGCTGCCAATCACAATAGCATCTGCATTAGCCTTTTTAGCAAGCGCAATAATGCGCTCGGAGGGATGGCCAATCTCTAAACTAAATTCAGTTTTATGAGGATAATCGGATAATCTTTCCTCGGCAAGCTCCAAAACCTTGTCACCAATCTTCTCCAGCTCATTATTTCCCTGAGTTACAGTGGCATGATCCAAAGGAATAGCCAAAAGTGCTGCATTATTATACGGCTGGATTACATTGACAACCAACAAATCACTCTCAAACTTTTTACCTAACTCAACAGCGGTATTCAACGCTCTCCAAGAACCTTCGCTGCCATCTACAGGAACAAGAATTTTTTTAAACATATAAAACACCTCCATATATAACTGAGCAACACCTGTTGCAATTTTGCTTTTGTTACTATATATATTCGTTTTTTATTTCTAATATTCCTGCCTAAAAACTAAAGTTAAGTAAGATTATTCGCGACCACGTTTTTTTCTAGATGCGTGAATACGAGCAGATTTCTTGCTGAACTTTTTCGGCTCAGCCGCCTGCTGAGCCAGCTCGGTAGGAGTCTTTTGAGGATTAGCAAAATCCTCGCCCTTGACAAAACGATAATACAGGGCTAAACCTGCTACGCCGAGCAAGGGAATGCCACCGATTAGATAGCGATAACCGCTGGGAGCGGCAATGCAGATAAAATCAAAAAATACTACGCACGCAGGAACCAAAATAATCTGGCTGATGCGGGACAAAAAACCTTCCTTGCCCATAAAACGCACTACCATGGCATATGCCAAAAAAGCAATAGCAAAGGACACAAAGGACATGAATACTAGAAAAGCAAAAAACTCAAAATTCACTACTGAAACACCTTCCTACATTTCTTATGCTTTTTCTTTTATACGCTCACCGATTACTCGGGCTACCCACACACCGCTAGCGCTAGCTTGAGAAAGGCCTCTCGTAATGCCAGCACCATCACCGATGGCAAACATATTGGGAATCTTAGTTTCCAAATTGCCGTCCAGCTCGAGCCGCGCACTGTAGAACTTAACCTCCACGCCATACAGTAGGGTATCAGCATTAGCCATACCAGGAGCAATCTTGTCCAGAGCATATATCATTTCAATAATATCATCTAACTGGCGTTTAGGCAAGACTAAGCTTAAATCTCCCGGAGTGGCGGAGAGAGTAGGCTTAGTAAAGCTCTTCAAAAGACGCTTTTCATTGGTGCGCCGCCCCTTTACCAAATCGCCAAAGCGCTGCACTAAAACGCCACCGCCCAGCATATTGGAGAAGGAGGCAATGCGCTTGCCATATTGCAGCGGCTCATGAAAAGGCTCGGTAAATTTGCTGCTCACGAGCAAAGCAAAATTAGTGTTTTTACTGTGCAGCTTGGGATCGCGATAGCTATGACCATTAACAGTAATGATACCATCCGTATTTTCGGCCACTACATAGCCATAAGGGTTCATACAGAAGGTACGCACCATATCATTATAGGTTTGGGTGCGATACAAAATTTTGGCCTCATAAACCTCATCAGTGATATGCTTGAACACATCCGCAGGCACCTCCACCCGCACACCGATATCCACCTGATTATTGATAAAAGAAAGCCCTAGCTTACGGCATTCTTCCGTATACCACTCAGCACCGGCACGTCCGGGAGCAGCAATTAAATATTTACATTGCACTGCTTCACCACCAGCAAGCTGCAGACTAAAGCTACCATCTTCCTCCTTGACGATGGATTCCACTAAAGTATTGCAACGGATTGCCATTTTTTCCTGCAGAAATTTATAGATATTCTCCATAATCACCAGATTATTCTCAGTACCTAAATGGCGCACCTTGGCATTGAGCAAATGCAAATCATAACGCAATGCTTTACGTCCGATATCACTATTCTTGGTAGTGAAGTACTCCCCAGGAGCACCATGGCGACAGTTGAGCTCATCCACATAGTCAATAAGCTCAATCACCTTTTCCTCCGGCAGATACTCATTCAACCAGCCCCCAAATTCAGTAGTGAAATTATACTTGCCATCCGAAAAAGCACCTGCACCACCAAAGCCGCGCATGATACTGCAGGGCTTGCAGTTGATGCAATGATCCACTTTTTTTGCGGCCAAGGGACAAAAACGCTTATCAATAGCATTGCCAGCCTCAAGCATCACCAGCTTCAGCTTGGGATATTTCATTACAAATTCATAGGCTGCAAAAATCGCTGCCGGTCCACCACCAATAATGGCTACATCGTACATAATCATCCTCCTAATTCGCTAGCAGCTTTGCTAGTTTTTGCTAAATTTCGTAATGGTGCTTTTCATCTCCCAAGGGCTCATCCTTTTTAGGATTATCCTTAAAAATATCAATATTTTTCTTAGCCATACTCATGGCATCATCGTAAACCTTTTTAAAGGGAGTCATATCCTTAGGCTTGCCCGCCTTCAGCCATTCAGTTACTACGCGGCCAAGGGCATAGGTAGTACCCACTGCCACCGGAATCTGCATGGGCGGAAAAGGAATCAGCGTAGTCAAGGTGCTGCCCACGAAATATGCGCCCAAGCTACCTAAAACGCTCACAGCAGCTTGCTCCGAAATCTCTTCTCCGTATACCTTGCCTAATTTAATAATCAAATAGATTTCGTTAGCTACCAAGCTCATAGTACCCAATAAGGGTGCTACCACAATAACACCAGCACGGGCAGCGGCCCAGCGGCACAAAGATTCGGCTTCCTCCTCCCGCATACGGTCATCAATAATTTCTCCAATCTTTACTTCATCAATGTTTTCATGCTTTGCTTCGCTCATTCTTTGCTCCTTTCACGCGCCATAAAAAACCGCAGCTCAAGCTTTTTGGACTGCGGCTTTTTTCTTTTTCCGGTATACGGCTAAAATATAAACTTTATTGTTGTTGCTGTTGCTGCAGCTGAATATTTTGCTGAGCCTGCTCTTTTTCCTTTTGATTACGAGGTGGCCCACCAATTAAGCGGTCTACATAGCCTCTTTCGCGCATGTAATCAGTTACCATATAAGTGCTCTCTTCCACAAGCACGAGGGCATGAGTAGCATTCTTTTCCAGCCACGGCAGGATTTTATCGATATTCTCCCGCTTGTCAACAATTTCTACAACCACAGGCAAATTTGCATTGCCACTAATAAAGGTATTAACTGCACGCCCAACGCCACGCAGCTTCGCAGCATAACCTTCGATACCCTTCATCACAGTGCCACCGGATAACCCCAAGCGCCGTGCTTCCCGCAAAATTGCTTTGTACAAGGGGATATCATTATAGAGAACGTCCTCACCAGTGTACACCTTTAAAAAAGTTGTTCTATTAAATTCTAAGGCCATAAAATCACCCCCGAATTAGTTTGTTTCTTTATCTGTTTTCATTATAGCACACTCACCAAATCTGTGTAAGTAATTTTTCTGAGCGAATTATGAATTTTACAAATATGTTACCATTTATACATTTTATCTTGTCTTTTCCTTCTATATGGCTTATGATATAATAAAGTAATTCTTGATAAAGAGCTTGAATACAAAGGGAGGTTTAATTTATATGTCTAATACTTTAAGTGCTGGTTTGGTAGGAGCTGCCACTACCACTGTCACCAACGCGAATATCGCTGCCACCATGAAAAGCGGCAGTTTGGCTGTTTTTGCAACACCTGCGATGTGCGCGCTCATGGAGGAAGCTGCCTGTGCAGCTGTTAATGCTCATTTAGAAGCAGGTAGTGGCACGGTGGGCATCAGCTTAAATATAACTCATGACAGAGCAACAGCCATGAACGATCTTGTCAAAGCCACTGCAACCCTTACTGCTGTTGAAGGTCGCAAGCTTGTTTTCGACGTCCAAGCAGAGGATAGCAAGGGTATCATCGGCAAAGGCACGCATGAACGCTTTATAATCAACAACGAAAAATTCATGGCCAAGGTAAAAGCATAATTTGCATATTTTGTATATTAACGACTGCTAAGATTGCTCAAAACGCACGCCAAGATGGCGTGCGTTTAATATTTTGTATGACAGAAAACCATGTCGAAAGGCTCGACATGGTTTTATGGTTTGTAGTTATGCTTTCAATTTGTGAATGCGCAGGAAACAAATGGCGCTACTACATCTGCATCCGCGCTAAAGCTAGAAGTACCCTTTAAAATAATTTTATTGGCTATTATTAAGCCATTAATTGTACAGCCTGTGCCAATGCTAACCGTGCCATAGGCATGAATCAGGGCTTTATTCATCCGCACATTATTACCAATAATAATATTGCCCTTTTGGCTATATATTGCGACCCTGTCTGCAAAAGTGCAGCCACTGCCTATTTCAATGCTGGATTTATTCACAAAAACTGTCTCTCCCAATAACATACTGTTATTTTTAAAGACAAAGCTTTTGTCTAAATCAAGATAGTTAAAATGTCTGCTAAGTCCCTCACTAACCGCTTCATCCGCTGTCATAGCGCTAGCAGCCTTGTTATAGAAAAACCTCACCTGTGGAAGCTTTACTTCTTCTGTGCTTGCTTGTTTATATACTGCTTCCTGCGGCAAGTATTCTAAGCCTGTGACCGTTTTGCTAGCTAAAGCATATTGCCCAGCCAACAAGCGCTGGCTTTCAGAAAAATTCAGGCTAAGCCGACACAGTCGCTGTACTGCGCTACCTAAATTAGCAGCTGTGCCCTGCACCTGAAAAAAGTTAATGAGTCCATCCGTACTATCTTCACTTTTAGCAATTATTTCTACTGGCTCACTGCCCGGCTGCAACACGCCAGCAAAGCATTGGTATTGACCGGGTGCTAACGAGCTATCCTTTAAGTTTAAGAAATACGAATTATTTAGTTGTCGTAGCTGCTGCTCCAAAAGCCTTTGCTTCGTTTTACCAAATTCTCGTTGACTCCAGAGCAACGCCATATGCGCTAGCAGTGTCATCAACAGGGCTACTACCAATAGATAGAGGCTAATGCTGCCACGCTCACGCTTCTCCATAGCTCACCTCGCCGTTATAACAGGTAAGCACTTGTTCAAAGCTCCGCTCCCCATTTTGACCCTTCAGAGCAAAGCTAATCCGCAGTCTTTGTGCCGATATTTTTTGTACCTGCCAAGCCGTTACCTTGATACCCTCTATAAACAAAGGATTCGTACCCGTGCCATTGCCGGTTGTGGTTTGTAAATATAAGCCTCCATTACGATAATAAATGACGAGCTTCTTATTGCCTGTAATGGTGTTTAAGCAAATGCTCCCGCTGGCAGTAATGGTTATTCCTGTGGCATTATAAGCTAGCTGCTTTTCTAATAGTGACTGCATATAGCTACCAGCCTGAACAATGCTTATGCGCTCCTGCAAACGCTGCCAGCTCAAGGCTGTGCGCCCCAGCCCAGTGCACACTAAAGCGGCCAAAGCTGCTCCCACCGCCAAGCCCACTACATAGGTTAACAGCATAAAGCCTTTTTGCCCAGAACACCTATAATACCTAGACCGCTTCGAGCCTTTAGGACACGCTAGTGACCAAGGAGCAGACCAAGCGCTTAGCACCTGCCGCATACACCCTCACCTCCATATAGCGATAGCCATTTTGCTCTTTTTCTTCAAGCTCCACCTGATAATTATAGTCGGTGGGAACTGCAACACCAGCCGCTGTCAACTGTGCCACCTGCCAAGCCTCCTGCAGCTCTAAGCTACGCTGCTGCACCTGAAACGATGCCGTAAAGCCATGCGCTGTTGTAGCCAAAAGCATGCTGGTAAAAACAAAGCACAGAAGCTCGTATAATAAAAAGAAGCCCTGCTGATGCTTACTGGATTTCATAGACCAATACCCTACCTGTAATGGGCTGCACATCAACCTGATACCCAAAACCTGTTAGCTGCTTGTGCCGCAATCTATAAAAGCCATTGCTGGAGGGAGCACCATTTTGGCTAAAGCCCACTCTAGCTATATAGCTCGCAAAATAAACTTCATCGCAAGCATAATCGGCAAAGCGAATAGCACTTGTGGCAACGCCCTTTTCGGTAAGATAGTAACCGTTTTGGGCTTGATTGGTACGCAAATCCTTCGTAATGGCATTCACCCGAAACAGTGATTGCTGCTGCAGCTGGCGCAAATCGCTGGCTAAAAGCTGGGCTACAAAGCGAACCTGCTCCTTATGATAATTACGCCACAAGGCCGCATTTTGAGTATAGACAAAGCCACTGCCCAGCATCAGCACCGCTGCGAAAGCCATAACCTCCAGCAAGGCAAAGCCGCATTGCCCAGCACAGCGTTTAATTTGAGACATTATTTTGAGTAGTTTCTGGTGTAGTAGTATCTGCTACAACCTTGCTAGCCGGCGAATTAACGGTTGCTCCGCTGGCATTTTGACCTTTTAGGGTATAGCTACCATCACCATTAGCAGAGTAATCCAGAGCTTCTCCTAGGGCATCCTTAAATTCTAGCTTGCCACCTAAATAGCTGCTATCCAAAACAGTCAAGCTAGTTGGCAGCTTACCATTATCCATGCGATAAACCTGAATAGCTTGATCGATTGCTGCCAAATCATTGCTAAGCTTTGCATTTTTTACCCTGTCATTAGCTCCTGACAGGGAGGGCATAAGCATGGTAGCTAAAACACCGATTAATGCAGCCGCAGCTACCACCTCGATAAGTGTAAAACCTTTTTGCTTACGAAATTTTTTAATCATAAAATTCTCCTTTCCTTATTGGGGCAGGGCTGAAAGCAGCTCGAGCAAGGGTCCTAACACAGTGCATACCACTGCAGCAATCATGGCAGCGGCACTGAGCAAGAGCAGGGGCGCCAACACCTCCCTTAGCTTGGTTAGGCGTGCTTCTAAATCCTGCTGCCCAATGCTGGCAGCTTCACGCAGCATTTGCGGCAAACAGCCTGTAGCCACACCCACGCTCACCAAATCCAGCGTTAAAGGCGACAGCAAACCACTCACACCTGCTAACGAACGAGTGATATCACCACCTCGCTGCAGTCTGCTATCCAATAAAAGCAGCTTTTTAGCAAAGCCACTATCTGCCATGGTAGAGGCGATGGTGCGCACAGCAAGGGTAATATTTAAACCACTGTCTAACAGTAAGGCCAAAAGCTTACAAAAGCGTATCTCGTAGAGCAGCCCCGAAAAATTTCCACACCAGCTTCTTTTTAATAACCAGCGTCCAGCTTTTTTGCCATATATCGCTGTGCCAACAACAGTAAGCCCAAGGATTAACATTATTAGCAGCGGGTTATTGACCAACCAATGCTGTATCCTTAAAAGCAGCTCCATACTGGCCGAGGGCTGTATATGCATATCCCTATAGACGCCTGCCAACAATGGCAATATATATAAAAGGAAAAAAAGCAACACAGCCACGGCCGCTACTAGCAGCAGCAAAGGATAAAAGGCTGCCTTCAGCACAAAGCTCCGCAGCTTTTCCTGCTGTTGATAATAATCAGCTAACTCCTGCAGAACCGTACCAAGCTGACCACTCAGCTCACCCGCTCGCACTAATTGCACGGTAAGCTCCGGAAAAAAGCGAGGCTCGTGCTCCATAGCCTCAGCCAAGCTGCTACCATGGCGCAAAAGCTGATATAAATGCAGGCACACCAACTGTAGCTTTTTATCTAAACGACGCCTTAGCAGCTCCATAGCCTGCAACAGTGGTAAGCCGCTTTGCAAAACCAAGGCCAGCTGTTTAAGAAAAAGTATGCGTTGCCGCCATGTAAAGGCTTGCCTGTGCAGAATCTTGCTCACCTCCTCGGCTTCTATCTTATAGCTTTTTTAGCCTCTAACAATAAAAAATGTTTTGCCACAAATGTAAACAACTTGTGAAATTTATCATTAACAGAATGGTTAAAAAGCTAAGCAAAAAGTCCCGCAAACCCCATGGTTAAAGGGCTTACGGGACTTTTCGTAAATTGTTAATTCTTATAATACAGATGCTTGGGAAGCGTCCTCAGACTGTTCCTCTTGATTGAGCAGAGCCATAAATTCCTCGCCGGTAATCGTTTCCTTTTCTAGAAGGAAGTTAGCCAAAACATCCAGCTTGGCACGATTTTCGCTGAGGATTTGCCGCGCCTTATCGTGAGCTTCCTTAATGATGGCCAACACCTTAGCATCAATGCGACCGGCAGTTTCTTGACTGCAAACGAGGGAGGTATCGCCGCCAAGGTATTGATTATTTACGACCTCGGTCGCCATCATGTCAAACTCCTCCGTCATGCCGAGGCGGGTGACCATGCTGCGAGCAATGCGCGTGGCTTGCTCAATATCGTTGGCGGCACCACTAGTAATGCTGCCGAAGACGAGCTCTTCGGCGCTGCGGCCACCAGTAATGGTAACAATCTTGTTAAACAATGTCTCCTTCTTCATGAGCACGCTATCGTTCTCATCAATTTGCATAGTATAACCAAGAGCACCATTAGTGCGCGGAATAATCGTAATCTTGTGCACGGGAGCGCTGTTCTTTTGCATTGCAGCCACCAGCGCGTGCCCAATTTCGTGATAGGCAATAACCTTCTTTTCTTCCGGGCTGATAACAGCGCCCTTGCGTTGATAGCCCGCAATAACGACCTCGATGGATTCCTCTAAATCAGCCTGCTCCACCACTTGGCGCTCCAGTTTCACAGCCCGCAGAGCGCCCTCGTTGACAATATTGGCCAGCTCAGCACCGCTGGCACCGGCAGTAGCGCGTGCAAGCGCTTTAAAATCGATATCATCTGCCATCTTCACATCACGGGCATGCACCTTCAAAATAGCCTCACGGCCCTGCAAATCGGGCAGCTCTACGGGGATGCGACGATCAAAGCGACCGGGGCGCAGCAGCGCCTTATCCAAGGATTCCGGTCTATTGGTCGCTGCCAAAATAACCACGCCCTTGCTACCGTCAAAGCCATCCATCTCGCTCAAAAGCTGGTTCAGCGTTTGCTCGCGCTCGTCGTTGCCGCCGAATTGACCACTGTCACGACGCTTACCAATGGCATCGATTTCGTCGATGAAAACAATGCAGGGTGCCTTTTCCTGAGCCTGCTTAAACAAGTCGCGCACACGGGCAGCGCCCATGCC
>CAMFET010000019.1 GCA_945949475.1 uncultured Phascolarctobacterium sp. | reverse complement strand
TCTATTCGCCGCCTTTCGTAACTTTAGCATTACCCTTTAATTTGAGCTTTTGGAAGGCGCTAGTGGTTTGCGCCCAATCCCCCATGGCAGTATAAGGCTCTTTTACCAGCTTTACATGGCCCGTAGCAGTGATCAGCTCCTTGGCTTGGTTATAAGCAACCTTATCAGCATAAAGCTCACCGCCAGTATTCAGAACAGCTTTAACATTGCCCTCTACAGCAAAGTCATTTTTATTCAGCGCTGCTTGTCCCTTCTCGGCAACAATATCAAGATAGCTACCGTCCTTGCGATAGACCTTGCCCTTGATGCCCTTTAGGTAGGCCATGTTTTGCGCCTTATCATTGATGACCTCGGCCACAGTAAACTCCCACAGCTTTTTGCCATCCTTTTCGCGCTGCAAAACGCTGTTTTTGAGCGATGCGTTTAGTTGCGCGCTCACACCCTTACCCAGGTTCACATTCACAGGCTTATCACCACCGAGCATGAGCCAGGCAATGAGGGAGCCAGCTACTACTATGCCTGCCGCAATGGACAGAATCACTTTTTTATTATTCATCTAACTGCTTTGCCTCCTCAGGTGGTGTATAGGGTGTATTCCAACGATGCTGGAACCAAATCCAGTTATCGGGATATTCTTTGATAATTTTTTCGACCTCTTGCGTCATCTTCAAGGTTACGTTGTAATCATCTGCTTTGGCATCGCCGGTAAATTCGTAACGAATGGGGTCCTTAACAATGGCCTGATGGCCGTAGCCATCGCTCTTGCGCACAATAAAAATGGGGATAATGGGTGCCTTAAACTTGCGCGCAAAATAGGCAGGACCATTAGGAGTGGAGGCCATTTTGCCGAGGAAGGGCACGAAGATGCCATCATAGCCGCCATCCTGGTCGGCAATGAGGCCCAGCATGCGACCCTTTTTCATAGCTCTGGCACAGCCCAAAATTTCGCTGGTGCCACGGGCAAAGATTTCTTGCCCCGCGCCACGGCGCAGCTCGTTCATAAAATCGCTATAAACACGATTGGGCTGGGGCTTTTCCACCGCACTTAAAGGAAAGCCGTTGAGGGCCAGGCCTGCGCCCAACCATTCCCAGTTATCCATGTGGCAGGCTAGCATAACCACGCCCTTGTTCTCGTGCACTGCTTCCCACAGGATATCGGGACGGTCGAAGGTTACTAAGCCGCGAATATTATCCTTGTTCAAGGCAGGCATATACATAATTTCCATAAAGGTCATGCCCAAGTTTACGAAGAGGCGCTTAATGGTCGCCTTAGCCTGCTCATCGCTATAGCCCAGGCGCTCCTTGATGGTCTCTTCCGCACGAATGCGCTGCTTTTTCGCAATCTTATGGTACAAATGACCTATGCCCCGACCAATATTTACCACTAGCTTATAGGGCAGCCAGGATATAATTGTACTCAATGTTTTTAGTAAATAATATAACCACATTATTGTTTATCTCCTTGACCTGCGTTGAGATAAGAATTAACAATGACGTTCCAATTGTCTTGAGCAGCAAGAATCATGGTAATAGCTTCACGTACAGCACCACGACCGCCACTGGCCTTGGTAATAATATCGGCCACAGCCATTACCTCGATAGCGGCGTCAGCTGGCACAAGGTTGAGCCCTGAAGCCTTAAAAGCAGGAATATCGTTGAGGTCATCGCCCATATAGGCAATCTCTTCCCGCACAAGGCCCAGCTTTTGCGCCATTTGCTGCAAGGCAAGCCGTTTATCCTTAACTCCCTGCTGTAAAAGAGTTATCCCTAGCTCCTCACAGCGTCGCTCCACGATGGGGCTTTGACGCCCGGTGATAACCGCAATTTGCAGGCCGCTGCGCAGCGCACAGCTAATACCCATGCCGTCCTTGGCATTAAAGCCCTTGAACACTTCGCCCGCCGGGCTAATATAAATGCTGCCATCGGTTAAAACGCCGTCCACATCCAGGGCTAAGAGTTTAATCTTTTGCAAAGAGGCAGTCAGCGACTCCGTGCTTAGCTCCTGCTTCTCCTTATACTGTACATTGACCTTGAAGTTTCCCAAGGCCAGCTCCTTTTCTTCCTTACCTGACATCTTATACCACTCCCTGACGTACCAGGTCGGTCATATGCAAAAGGCCGATAACCTTTCTATTTTCATCCAGCACGGGCAATACCGTGATGGGCTTTGGTTTATTGCTTTCCATCAAATGCAGTGCTTGCGCTGCCAGCTTATCCTCGGTAATGGTCTTGGGATTGGCCGTCATCAGCTCGCGTACAGGACGCTGCAAAAAGCCCACGCCCTTGCTCAGGCCACGGCGAATATCGCCATCGGTGAGCACGCCCTGCATAATGCCTTGCTCATCCACAACGGAAACTGCGCCCAAGCCCTTATCGGTGATGACAAAGAGAGCATCCTGCACCGTAGTATCGGCCAAAACGGTGGGGTTTTCGTCACCCTTGTGCATGATGTTGCCCACGGTCAGCAGCAGCTTGCGACCAAGGCTGCCGCCGGGATGGAAAATGGCGAACTGGCTGGCGGTGAAATTGTGCTTCTTTAAAAGCGCCAGGGCCAAGGCATCACCATAAGCGAGGGCAGCTGTGGTGCTGCTCGTAGGAGCCAAGCCCAGAGGGCAGGCTTCCTTAGAAACGCCCACATCTAAAACTACATCTGCATTCTTGCCCAGGGTAGAATTAGCATTGCCCACCATGGCAATGATTTTAGCACCGATGCGGCGCAGGGAGGGCAAAATATTTAAAACCTCGCCGGTCTCGCCACTGTTGGACAGCGCGATGACTACGTCGGCGGCGGTTACCATGCCCAAATCGCCATGAATACCCTCGGCCGGGTGCAGATAAAAGGACGGTGTACCGGTGCTGGCAAGCGTAGCCGCCATTTTGCGACCAATCAAACCGCTTTTACCCATACCGGTAATAACAGTGCGGCCTTCACATTCCAAGATCAGCTTAACCGCTGCTGCAAAATTTTCATCTATTCGAGGCACAAGCTCTAAAATAGCCTCTGCTTCCATGCGCAGCACATCCTGTGCATGCTTCAGCATTGCTTGCATAAACTCTGCCACCTTTCTGAAGTATCTCTACATGTAAGAACTAGCTAATATAGTACTATAGTACTATAGCTTAACCGCGCACAATTTTATCAATGGCCAGCACATCGCTGAGCAGCTTTTTAAGATTATCTAAGCGCACCATGTTGGGGCCGTCGCTCAGTGCTTCGGCCGGATTATCGTGTACCTCGAGGAACAGGGCATCAATGCCAACTGCTGCTGCGGCGCGTGCCATATGGGGCACATATTGGCTTTGGCCGCCACTGGAGGTGCCTTGACCGCCGGGAATTTGCACGCTGTGGGTAGCATCCATCACTACAGGATAGCCCAGCTCGCGCATAATGGCCAGGCCGCGCATATCGGTCACGAGGGTGTTGTAGCCAAAGCTGGCGCCACGCTCGGTGAGCATTAAATTAGTATTGCCTGCTTCCTCCACCTTTTTGATGACATTTTTCATGTCCCAGGGCGCTAGGAATTGACCTTTTTTAACATTTATGGTTTTGCCGGTCTTGGCTGCTGCCCAAACCAAATCGGTTTGACGGCACAAAAAGGCCGGGATTTGCAAAATATCGACTACCTCGGCAGCCTTTTCGGCCTGCCAGGGCTCGTGAATATCGGTAACTACGGGCACACCCAAATCCGCTTTGATTTGTGCCAAAAGCTTCAGGCCTTCTTCGATGCCGGGGCCGCGGAAGGAAGCATAGGAGGAACGATTAGCCTTATCAAAGGAAGCCTTGAAGACATAGGGAATGCCTAGCTCCTCGCAAATAGCCTTAGTACGCTGACCAATTTTTAGGCTGCGTTCATAGCCTTCCAAAACGCAGGGGCCTGCCATCAGCAGCAAGGGGTGACCTTGTCCAACTTCATAATTGCCAACTTTTACGATTTGCATAATAACCTCCTATTTGTTCATTTTAGCAAACAGTTCATTTACTGCTGCCAAATCCTCGGGGGTGTCCACACCAATGCCCTGAAAATCGCTTTCCAGGACCTTAATTTTATAGCCATTTTCCAAGGCGCGCAGCTGCTCCAGACTTTCGGCTCGCTCCAGCGGAGTGGGAGTGAGCGCAGCATATTTTAACAGGAAGCTGCGACGATATGCATAAATACCTACATGCTTATAAACCTTGTAGCCCTCCGGCTTATTGCGCGGATAGGGCATCAGGCTGCGCGAAAAATACAGGGCGTAGCCATTTAAATCGGTTACAACCTTTACAGCAGCCGGATTGTTATAATCAGCTTCATCCATAGCCACCTTCATGGTTGCCATTTGCAGCTCTGCATCATCGGTGAAGGCAGCTGCCAAACGGTCGATAACCTCGGGCGGAATCATGGGCTCGTCACCCTGCACATTAACGATAACATCCACATCAGGATAGTTTAAAGCTACCTCGGCCAAGCGGTCGGTGCCGCTGGGATGATCGGGAGAGGTCATCATAGCCTTGCCACCGCAGGCCTCCACAGCCTTTTTCACCAGCTCGTTGTCGGTAGCAACTACTACCTCATCGGGCAGCTGCGCTTGGCAGGCACGCTCATATACACGTTGAATCATGGGCTTGCCGCAAATCAGGGACAACGGCTTACCCGGCAGACGAGTTGAAGCATAACGAGCAGGAATTACGCACAGTACTTTCATTTTTTATCAAGCTCCTTCTTAATGGCGTTATCAATATATTCTTGGAACTTATCCATGCCCTCGGTAATGCAAATATCCATATTCAGGATATACAGCGGAATTTCACGGGCAGAATAAATAAATTCGGTGGGAATTTTAACTGCGTCCTTGGCAGTGGCAACCATGGCCACAGCCTTAAGGCTGCTAGCACGTTCATTAATATATTGCATTTCCAGCATACCATAATCATGATGGTCGGGGTAGCGCACGGCTTCTAGAATATTGAGGCCGATGCTGGATAATGTTTGCTCAAAGGAAGAGGGGTTACCAATAGCAGAGAAAACCATTACATCCTTGCCCTTGAGCTCCTCCAAATCCTTAAAGTTTTCGGAAATACCCTTGTACCAATCAGCAATTTCGACAAAGTTCTTGGGATGGTGAATACTTTCGATGACAGGAGCTTTATCGTTATATTGAGCAATGGTTTGACGCAGCTGCAAACGGCTCAGCTTGCTGCTTTGGTCAGTTTTAGTGAGCAGGAACAAATCACCGCGCTCCAAGTTTTGCAGGGGCTCGCGCAGGGTGCCGCGCGGCAGCACGCAGCCGTTACCGAACATATTCAGGGTGTCGACCAATACTACATCCAGATCGCGCTCCAGCTGCCAATGCTGGTAGCCATCGTCCATGATGATAACCTCAGCATTCATTTTTTCTACGGCATAGCGACCGGTTACAGCACGGTTCTTGCCGATGATAACGGGAATGCCGGGCAATGTTTTCGCCATCAGATAAGCTTCGTCGCCTGCTTCATAGGCAGTCATGAAAATCTTATTGCCATCCGAAACAACGCCCAGCTCCTTGCCCCAATGGGAGCGATAGCCACGGTTGAGGATAACTACGCGATAGCCCATGGCTTTGATAATCGCAGCCATCTTTTGCGCAGTGGGGGTTTTGCCGGTGCCGCCAACGGTGATATTACCAATGGAAATTACGCAGCAATCCAGCTTCTCTTTTTTCAAAAGACCGGATTCATACATATTGAGCTTGCAGCACACGCCAAACTTGTACAAATAGCTCATGCCGCGCAAAAGGGCAAGCAGCAGCCAGCCCATGAAGGGAGTATCGGGGCCATAGGCAATGCGATAAATGTATTGGATAACAGCGTCACCATGGCGCAAGCGTCCGCCACCCTCGTCGGTAAGGTTGCGGGTGTTGATGGGATAAACAGAATATTCCTTGGCCGGAACAGCTGTTAAGTCCAGCAATTCCTTGAGATAATGAATGCTGCGCACATCGGCACCGCGATTTTCCTTGATAACCTGTAGGGAAGCAGCGCCCATTTGCTCACGACGCTCGTCATTCTTGATAATATCCAGCATTTCGCTGGTGAGCTCGCTTTGGTTAGCGACCATTTTGCAAGCCTTAACCTTACTTAATAACGCATAGGAATCCTTAAAGTTTTGCATGCTGGGGCCTACCAAAATAGGCTTGGCATGAGCAGCGGGCTCCAGCACGTTGTGACCGCCGGTGCCGCTAAAGGAGCCGCCCACATAGACAACGTCGCCCACAGCGTAGATGCGTCCCAATTCACCAATAGTATCGATAATGAGCAGGGGGTACTCCTTGCGCTCGCCCTCGAGCTCCTTCATCTTGGAGCGATAGCCTGTTTCGTAGCCATAATGACTGGCCAGCTTGGCAATTTCTTCAGAGCGTGCAGTTTTACGCGGAGCAATAATCAAACGGGCATGGGGATACTTTTCCCGCACAGCCTTAAAGGATTCCAGCAAAATTTTTTCTTCGCCGGGATGGGTGGAGCCAGCCACAATAATGGGATAATGGTCCTTCAAGCCCAGCTCAAAGCGATATTTGGCTAAATCCTCAGCCGTAACCTCGGCATAGGTTTGGTCAAATTTAGTGTTACCAGTAACAAAAATCTTCTGTCTATCGGCACCCAAATGGGCAATATAATCAGCATCGATGCTGGACTGCATACAAAAACGAGTCACAGTGTTCAGCATATCATCCCAAATGCCATACAGATAGCGATAATTTTTAACGGATTTTTCGGAGATACGACCGTTAACCATCATGACAGGGATATGACGTTCGCGAATGGCACGCAAAAAGTTGGGCCACAGCTCGGTTTCTACGGGCATAAATACGCCCGGGTGAATGCGCTTTACCAAGGATTCAGCCACAAAGGGTAAATCCAACGGGAAATAAATAATGGCATCGGCTTCGGGAATGATTTGCTTCGCCATATTGTAGCCGCCTACGGTAAAGGCGCTGACCAGCACGGGGCGCTCGGGCATAGCCTTACGAATTTGCTTGACCAGAGGGCTGGTGGCTACAATTTCGCCCACGGAAGCACCATGAATCCAAATGCAGTCCTTGCGCATAACCTTGGCAATTTCTGCATCATCTATTTTGCCAAACACCTGCTGCTTAAAACGCAGGGCAAAGCCCTTTTCGGTAAATAATCGATAGGTGTAATAGGGCAGTACAAAGACCAAAAGCACTATTAAGATAAGGATATTATACAGTATATACATGGATTAACCTCTTTTCGCCTTAATTAGTCTCTTTGCTGCGATACTGGATTTTATAGAGATGGGCATATAGGCCATCCTTAGCCATGAGCTCCTCGTGCGTACCCATTTCGGCTAGAGTACCCTTTTCTAAAACCATGATCTTATCAGCATTCTTTATAGTAGAAAGACGATGGGCGATAACAAAGGAGGTGCGGCCAATCATGAGCCGGTCCAGAGCCTCTTGCACTACGCGCTCGCTTTCCGTATCCAAAGCGGAGGTTGCCTCATCCAAAATGAGGATTTGCGGATTTTTGAGTATTGCCCGG
This sequence comes from uncultured Phascolarctobacterium sp., assembly GCA_945949475.1. Lineage (GTDB taxonomy): Bacteria > Bacillota > Negativicutes > Acidaminococcales > Acidaminococcaceae > Phascolarctobacterium_A. The sequence continues at coordinate 2,641 of CAMFET010000019.1, read as the reverse complement.
GCAATAGAAATACGTTGGCGTTGACCGCCGGAAATATTCACGCCGCGGTCGCCCAGCATCGTTTGATAGCCCTTGGGCAGGTCCATAATAAAATTGTGGGCATTAGCAGCCTTAGCCGCAGCCTCAACCTCCTCTTGAGTCGCATCTAAACGACCATAGAGGATGTTGTCATAGACGCTGCCATTAAAAAGCACCGTTTCCTGGGGCACAATGCCTACCTGCTCACGCAGGGAGTCCAAGGTGACATGGCGGATATCGTTGCCGTCAATGGTAATGCTGCCATCGGTTACATCATAGAAGCGCGGCAATAGGCTGGCCACGGTGGATTTACCAGCGCCGGAGGGACCCACAAAGGCGATCATTTCGCCGGGCTTAACGCTAAAGCTTACATTATTAAGCACCTGTTCACCAGGGTTATAGCTAAAGGAAACATTATTAAAGCTAACCTGACCCTTGACAGTGGGCAATACTTTCGCTTCGGGCAAATTCTTGATGGACTCGGGCAAATCGAGCACATCAAAAACACGCTGAGCTGCTGCCATGGCTCTTTGGATATTACCAATAACACGGCTCAAACGCTTAATAGGATTAGAAATATTTACGGCATAGGTTAAGAACGCTACCAAGCTACCAGCTGTAATGGTGCCATCGATAACGCTGTTGCCGCCGTACCACAGGATGATGGTTACGCCCACTGCCGCCACGAACTCAATGGTAGGAGTTAGTGTTGCCGAAAGCTGGGCATACTTCATGTTGGCACGGAAGTTGTTCATATTTTCTTTATCAAAACGATTAATTTCGTATTCTTCGCGTACAAAGGATTTAATAACGCGGGCCGAGGAAACGGTTTCCTGCAGCACGGAGGTAATATCGGCGGTCGCTTCTTGAATACGACTGCCGGATTTACGAATGCGCTTACCAAATTGGTCAATAAAGAGCAGTACCACGGGGAAGGTGCTGAAGGTTACCAAAAATAAACGCCAATCCAGATAAATCATCATCACAATGGAAGCAATGAGGATTACACTTTCGGTTACCATTTCCACTACGTTTTCAACCATGGCCGATTGCAAAGCGTTAACGTCATTGGTTACATAGCTCATAATGGTGCCAGTTTTATTCTTATCGTAAAAATCTAGGCTTAAGCGCTGCAGCTTTTCGAACACAGCCTTGCGAATATCGATAATCACACGTTGGCCCACATAGTTCATCAAATAGCTTTGACCATAGAAGGCAATGCCGCGGATGATGAAGACTACGATAATGCTGATTACAATGTAATTGAGCATTTCGGTATTCTTTTCCTTGAGCACCTGGTCCACCATATCCTTGATAATCCAAGGCAGATAGGCCGTACCGCCAGCGGCGATAGCGGTGCAGATGGCTGCACACAGGCCCCGGAAGAGATAGGGCTTAACATATTTTAACGCACGAAAGTATAAATTCATTTTTTCTCCTCAGCTATTCTTAGAATTAGTTGGGCAACTCTCTTTACGGCTCCTGGTTCACCTAGGCGTGCTTTCATGAAGGCTAAATCAGCCTCCAATTGCGGGCGACGCTCCGGTGCTAAGAGCTCCACGGCCGTCTTTGCTACATTGGCAGGCGTAAAATCCTCCTGCAGCAGCTCGGGCAGGATTTGGCGACCGGCTACGATATTAGGCAAGCCAATGTTAGGAATATTAATCACCCTGCGGGCGATAAAAGCATTCAAGGCAGAGGTACGATACACAATGATACTGGGCAGACCGCACAAGGCCGCCTCCAGCGTTACCGTGCCACTGGTAGCCAAAGCTAAATCGGCTACGCTAAACAAATCATAATTATGGCCTTCGGTAATTTTAATTTCTAGTCCGGAGGCTTTAATTTTGCTTTGTAAAAGCTCTAAGGGAATGGTACCAGCCCTGGGCATAGCAAACTGCACCTCGGGGAGCTGCTTTTTAAGCAGCTTGGCACCTGCGAGCAAATTGGGCAGCATTTTTTCGATTTCCATCAAGCGGCTGCCCGGCATCAACAACACCAAGGGATGCCCCGGATGCTTGCCCACCCAAGCTTCAGCTTCAGTCCGTTCCCAAGCAGGCTTTACAATATCAAGCAGAGGATGACCAACAAATTCTACCGGCGCACCGGCCTCTTTATATACATCATATTCAAAGGGAAAGATGCAGGCTACCTTATCCACGATTTTGGCGACATTTTTGGCGCGGCCCTTATTCCAAGCCCAAGCGGAGGGAGCGATGTAGGATACTACGGGAATGCCCTTATCGTGCGCTACCTTAGCCAGCTTCATATTAAAGCCGGGGTAGTCAACCACGACTAAGCAATTGGGCTTGCGCTCGTCCATAACGCGAGCAAAATCGCTGCGCAGCTTAAATAAATCCGGCAGCTTTTTGATGACCTCTACAAAGCCCATCACGCCATGGTCCTTGATATCAAAAAGCACCTCGCCACCGGCAGCGCGCAAAGCATCGCCGCCCATGCCAAAAACCTCTATTGCACTATCTATTTTCTTAAGAGCAGCCGTTACAGCCGCTGCATGAATATCCCCGGAGGCTTCTCCTGCGGAAATCAGAATTTTAGCCATAATATCTCCTCATCAAAGCTTATACTACTTCACAGTATATTATAACACAAAAAGCGGCTG
>CAMFET010000018.1 GCA_945949475.1 uncultured Phascolarctobacterium sp. | reverse complement strand
GGCGCTCCGCCTCGTATCTGGTACATTCTAGACTGTATTAAGTAAATATTTTTCTTTTTCTACATACTATTACATTGGAGGTTTTATTCTATGGGAATGACAATGACAGAAAAAATTCTTGCGAAGCATGCTCATCGCGACAGCGTTAGCGCTGGCGATTTGCTGGTTTCCCAAGTTGATTTGGTATTAGCCAATGATATCACCGGTCCTCCGGCTATAAATGAATTTGAAAAAATCGGCAAGCCGGTTTTTGACAAGGACAAAATCGCTCTAGTTCCGGACCATTTCTCACCCTGCAAGGACATTAAATCCGCTACTATGTGCAAGCAAATGCGTGACTTCGCTCGCAAGCATAACATTACCAACTACTTTGAGGTTGGTCAAATGGGTATCGAGCATGCTTTGCTGCCCGATAAAGGCCTGGTAGCTCCCGGTGAAATCGTTATCGGTGCGGACTCCCACACCTGTACCTATGGCGCGCTGAACGCGCTGTCCACTGGCATGGGCCAAACCGATATCGGCTGTGCTATGGCCAGCGGCACCACCTGGTTCAAGGTGCCCCAAGCTATTAAGGTTAATCTGACCGGTAAGCTGCCCAAATATGTAAAGGGCAAGGACATCATCCTCACCATCATCGGCATGATCGGCGTTGACGGTGCTCGTTACCAATCCCTGGAATTTGGTGGCGAGGGCGTAAGCGAGCTGTCCATGGCAGACCGCCTCACTATTTGCAACATGGCTATTGAAGCCGGCGGCAAAAACGGCATTTTCCCCGTTGATGAAAAGACCATCGAATTCTTAAAGGAACGCGGCGTAACCCGTCCTTGGGAAGCAGTTACTGCTGACGACGACGCTGAATACTCCCGCGTGCTGGATATCAAGCTGGACGAGCTGGTTCCCGTTGTTGCTTATCCCCATCTGCCCGAAAACACCCATCCTGCTAAGGAAGGCCATGACATCAAGATTGATCAGGTTGTTATTGGCTCCTGCACCAATGGTCGTTTGGAGGACTTGGCACAGGCTGCCGAAATCCTCAAGGGACGCAAGGTTTGTGACCATGTGCGCATGATTATCATTCCTGCAACCCAACAGATTTATCAAGCAGCTATGCACCTGGGCTACATTGATACCTTTATCGAAGCTGGCGCAGCTGTTTCCACTCCCACCTGCGGTCCCTGCTTAGGCGGCTACATGGGCATTTTGGCAGCAGGCGAGCGCGCTGTTTCCACCACCAACCGCAACTTCCGCGGTCGTATGGGTCACGTAGACAGCGAAGTTTATCTGGCTAGTCCCTATACCGCAGCAGCCAGTGCAATCACCGGCTACATCACCAGCCCTGAGGAGGTAGTAAAATGAGCAAAGTATGGCGTTATGGCGACCACATTGATACTGACGTAATTATCCCCGCAAGATATTTAAATATTGCCGATTTCACCGAGCTGGCAGAGCATGCTATGGAAGACTCCAAGGAAAACCTGGTAGAAAACTTTGCCGCTGGCGTTAAGGTGGGTGACTACATTGTTGCCGGCAAAAACTTTGGCTGCGGCTCCTCCCGCGAGCACGCTCCCGTTGTTTTGAAGGTTAAGGGCATCAAATGCATCGTAGCAGATAGCTTTGCCCGTATTTTCTATCGCAATGCCATCAATATCGGCCTGCCCGTGCTGGAAATTGGCAAGGATGTAGAAAAGATTGAAGCCGGCGACACCATTGATGTGGATATGGCCAAGGGCGAAATCACCATCGTTAACAAAAATATCGTTATCAAAACCAAACCGCTGCCGGAATTCATCCAAAAAATCGCTGACTGCGGTGGCCTGATTAACTATGTTAAAGGAGAAAACAAATAATGAAAATTTGCTTACTGCCGGGCGATGGCATCGGCGTAGAAATTGTAGATGCAGCTGTTGAAGTGCTCGACGCTGCTGCCAAGAAATTTGGCTTTGAAATCGAATATGATAAACAGCTCATCGGTGGCTGCGCTATTGATGCTACTGGCGTACCCCTGCCGGAAGCAACCATTGCTTCCGCTAAGGCTGCTGACGCAGTACTGCTGGGTGCCGTAGGCGGCCCTAAATGGGATAATGTGGACCCCTCCATCCGTCCGGAAAAGGGCCTGTTGGGCATCCGCAAGGCGCTGGGCTTGTATTGCAACCTGCGCCCCATGACCGTTTCTAAATTCACTGCTCATCTGTCTCCGTTGAAGACCGAGCGTGCTGAAGGCGCTGACCTTTTGATCGTGCGCGAGCTCACCGGCGGCATTTATTTTGGCGAGCACAACGAAGCTCATCTCAATGCTGACGGCATCGAAGAGGCTAGCGACGTAGAGCTGTACACTCGTCCTGAAATCGAGCGTATTGCCCGCTTTGCCTTTGAAGCTGCGAAAAAGCGTCGCGGCAAGGTTACCAGCGTCGATAAGGCCAATGTTTTGGGCTCCAGCCGTATGTGGCGCAAAATCGTAGCCGAAATGCAGGCTAAGGATTATCCTGAAATTGAGCTCAACAACTTCTATGTTGATAACTGCGCTATGCAATTAGTGCTGAATCCTAAGCAATTTGACGTTATCTTGACCAACAACATCTTCGGCGACATTTTGAGTGACGAAGCTAGCACCATCGCCGGCTCCATCGGCCTGTTGCCCAGCGCTTCCCTTGGCGACGGCACCGGCATGTACGAGCCCATCCACGGCTCCGCTCCCGATATTGCCGGCCAAGGCATTGCTAACCCCTTAGCAACCATCCTTTCCGTGGCTATGATGCTGCGCTACTCCTTGAACCAGGGCGCTGCTGCTGACGCTATGGAAGCAGCTGTGGACGCAGTTATGGAGCAGGGCTACCGTACCCCCGACCTGTATGCAGAAGGCCTGAAGAAGGTTTCCACTGCCGAAATGGGTCATCTGGTTGCCCAAGAGCTTTTGAAATAAAGCTTTAAAAAAGTAAAACAGCAGCCGGAGCTTTTATTCCCCTCCTCCAAAGCTCTGGCAATAATAAAAACCGCAAGGTGAGCTTGTATAGACAAGCTTGACCTTGCGGGTTTTTTATGCCTTATTAACAGAAATGACCTCTTATGCTTTAGGTTTGGCGGTGAGCCACTGGCGCAGCTGATCCTTCTTGCTGAAGAGCTGGCTGTCGAACCACATATAGAAGAAACGTTCTGCGGAAACTACATTGTAGCCATCCTGCAAATGGTCGCTGGTGTCAAAGGGGTCTGCCATCAGCAGCACATCGTCACCGGTGTGCTCGGTACCCATGGTATCATAGCCGATAATAACGCGCCAATGTCCGCCCCAATCCACGTTTTCAACTATGATTGGGGTGTTATCCTTGAGATTAGCGGTCACGAATTTCAGAAAATCCTCGTAATTATCGGGAGTCTTATCCTTGGCAGAGGATTTTACTTCCCAACCGATTTTTTCAAAATACTTCACCATACCCTTGGTGGTGGTACCATTGGTGGTGCTGGTGCCCATCATTTTGCAGATTTCCTTATCGGTGTGCAGCTCCTTGCCCATGAAATGGGTTACTACCGTGTTGGCTGCTACGGGGCCACAGCTGTAGCCATCATTTTGCTGTTTAGTTTTATAATGGGAGAGCACGATTAGATGCTCGTTGGACTGCATGTTAAAAATATCGGGTTGAGCAAAATAAGGAGAGTTTTTTATATCATGCTTACCCTCGAATTGGCGTGCACCGCCTAGAGAACTAGTGCTGATATCGGAAGCGATAGCGATGCCGGCATTACCATATTGATTTAAGAGATAGTTAACGCCAGCTAAAATGGCTAAGCAGCAAAGTCCGCCGATGATAGTTTTACGTACGTTCATAATGTCCTCCTTTTTTGCGCGCCAGCTTTTTATTCAGCGCTGCCAATAAAGCATCGTGCTCATTGGGCAAATTGCCGCTTTGCACTCTATTAATTAAATAAGCAAAGGTATTTTTTATTTCATTTTGGGGTACTAGCTCGAGCAGCTCACGGCCTTTCACGGCCAAGTCCTGACTAGCGATGGGCATGGATTCCTGCGCCATCGCGACAACCTGCTCGCCCAAGGCTCGCCCTTCGGCCATCAGCTGTTGGTTTTCTCTGGCATGGGTGGCACCCATGTCCGCCAAGAAAACCTCAGTCAGCAGCTTGTAGCCAGCTACAAGCTGCGCTTGCGTACGAAACGGCCCGTTAGCGGCCTCGTGGCGCAGCCAGCGCCGCAGCGTTTTTTCACCGGTGAGCAGCATCGGGGCAAAGCGCATATGCTGCGCCACCAGCCACACTACCAGCCGCGAGAAGTCCTCCCCATAGCGCAAACGCTGCAAAATGGCCTCCGCCATTTTGGCACTTTGCGCTTCGTGGCCGGGGTCGCTGGGCTGGCCGTCGGGCTTGATGATGCGCACGTTGGAGAGGCCCTTGCCCAAATCGTGCAGCACCAAGGCCCAGCGAATGGCCAGCTCACGCGGACTGCTATCGATGGCTAGCAGCGTGTGCTCCCAAGTGTCGTAAATGTGAAAGCGCGGGTTTTGGGCGAGGCCCAAAAGATGCTGCGCCTCCGGCAGGAGAGGAACTTCAATGTAGACGCCGTCTTGTCGTACCCTGCAGCTTTGCTGCAGCAGGCCCGTAGCCAGCATGAGCATGAGGCCCTTGCCTGCAAATTCGCCTAGCAAAAGCTTTTCGAGCTCTGTGCGCACTCTTTCTAGCGATAGACCGCGGCAGCGCTCTACAGGAAAGCGCGGCACTGACTTTAAGTAATAGGGCGTGCCCGCCATGCCGCAGGCAGGGCCTGGCGCGCCATCCTGCACGTAGTCAAAGCCCAGCTGGGCAACGAAACGGCAGGCGCGCAGCATGCGCAGGGCATCCTCTTGATAACGTATGGTAGCTTTGCCAACCGGACGAATTAAGTGCCTTGCTAAGTCCGCTTTGCCACCATGATAATCAAAAACCTGCCCATGGATATCCAAAGCCATAGCATTGACAGTGAAGTCGCGGCGACTTAAGTCCTCGCGCAGAGAGTCGCAATACCAAGTAGCAGCAGGTCGATGCGCGTCGCTTTCATCATAGCGCTCCCCTCGAAAGGTTGTGACTTCAGTTGCAATGCCATCCAACACAATCATGACGCAGCCAAAATTTTGCCCTAGCTGGTCCACTGTGTGCCAGCTCTTGGCTTGGCATAGGGCGAGCACCTGCTCTGGTCGCGCATTGGTAGTAATATCGTAATCACCGGGCTCGCGACCAAGCAGCAAATCGCGCACTGCCCCGCCGACCACATAGGCCTCATAGCCAGCTGCGTTTAAAGCGTTCAATATGGACTTGGTATATTGTGGTAGCTTGGCTACAAGTAAATTTTCATCCATTTCGCTCACCAAATCATGAAAAAGAAACTGCGCTTTGTATGCTCATAAGTCAAAAACTACAGAGCAATATCAGTCAAAATCGATGCCATCATCCTTGAGCTGGTATTCCACGTTAATGCCGAAGTATTCCCAAAGAATTTCCTTTAGCTCAGCACCAGTGCGGATTCTATAGCGATATTTTACGCGACCGCTCAAGTAAAATTTTAAGAAATTACCGCGAATAGTGATATTGCAATCCTCTCTAAAAATGGAGAGGGTTTTATTTTTTATAAAAGGGGAATCGGGATGCGCATCGCACCAAAAACTAGCAGCGATAAAGTCCTTATCAATCATAGGGTCCTCAGTAAAGCCGTAAAGGCGTTTCCAGGGCTTGCCCCTTTCCTTTTGCCACAGCAGCCAGCCAAAGAATTCATCCCTGCTGAGCTTGTATTGGCTGATGCCGTCGCTTTGAATGAGTCCTTCTGTTAGCTCCAAGGGCACGCGCGGGCTCTCGCTGTTTACGCCCACATCCGTCAAATAACGCTTGCCGTTCAGGGTAACGCACATTACGCGATGGCGGCGAATTTGGTAAACCTCCAGCTTGTCAGTATAGCGAGCTGCATAGCTGGTTACATCGAAGCCCAAGCTTTCCAGTAGCCAATTATACAAACCATTGAGCTCAAAGCAAATACCACCGCGGTTATGCATAATCAGCTTATCAAAGATTTCACGACGCTTGAGGGAGGTAATGCGACCGTTCAAGCAATCAAAATTATCGTAGGGAATGTACTTCAAATGTGCATCCTGTAGCTTTTTCAAGGTATCTAAATCAGCCGCAGGTTCAAAATCAACTAGCTGCAGCTTGTGCAAGTATTGCTGAATTTGTTTTTCAGTCATGGGTTTGCCATTTATTAAAGGGTCCAAGTCTTCTCATCTCCATACTTCATCAATAAGCTCCTTAATATTATATTTTATCATGAATAACAGAAATAATAAACAGCTTTACAGCTCCATAGCCATTGGCTTGCTTATAAAAATCTCTAAAATCACCTCAAGAAAATTTGTCTAAGCATTTGAAAAATATAAGAAAGAGGTGTATAGTAATAATCAAGATATGAGGTTCGAGAATAATTGGAGCCTGCTTGGGCTATGCGCCCTCCTTGGCCCCAAAGCTGGAGGTGTAGATATGGCCTTATTATCTTTGGTTTTTCTCTTAGTAGCAATTTTTCTAGGCTTTTTCCGCAAGATGAATACAGGTCTTGTGTGTATCGCCTTTGCTCTTGTTTTAGGTCGCCTGGCAGGTGTGCCAGATAAGGAAATCATCCGTGGCTTTAATTCGTCCTTGTTCATTATGCTTTTGGGCGTTACCTATTTATTCAGCTTAGCTCAAATCAACGGCTGTCTTGATTTATTGGCCAAAAAGGTAGTATCCTTGGCCGGTAAGCGAGTATACCTTGTGCCCATAATTATTTATGTTTTTTCCACAGTTTTATCTGCCATTGGTCCTGGCACCGTGCCTACCATGGCCATTATGATGGTCTTTTCCATGGCCTTGGCAGCGGAGATGGGCATTCATCCTGCCATGCTCTCCGCGCTGACAGTTTTGGGCGCCAGCGGCGGTGGTGTTTCACCCTTAGCTGCAACAGGCATTATCGGCATCAATCTGTGTGCTGAGTTTGGCCTGACCGGCATTGAAAGCCAGTTTTTAATGAATGGCGTCTTATCTTCTACGGTTTATGCCATCGTTGTTTATATCCTCTTAGGTGGCTACAAGCTGCGCATGGACGAAAGCGTGGTCCATGAAAAAACTCCGCCCTTCAATGGCAAACAAAAAATCACCTTGGCCGGTATCGTAGTCATGGTGATTTTGGTTATGATATTCAAGATCAATGTTGGCTTAGTAAGCTTCGCTGTGGCAGCAGTGCTTTCCTTCCTCAAGGTTTCTGACGAGGGCGAGGCTTTGAAGCGTATACCTTGGGGAACCCTGCTCTTGATTACCGGCGTAGGCGTATTGATGCAGCTGATTATCGGTCAGGGCGGCATCAAGATGCTCAGCGCAGCGCTGGTTTCTGTGATGAATGAAAGCACGGCTGTGTCCATTATGGGCATTTGCTCCGGCCTGTTGAGCTGGTTTAGCTCCACCAGCGGTGTGGTTATGCCTACGTTGATTCCCACTATTCCTCATATCGTCGCCCAAATGGGTGGAGCTGTCAGCGAGCTGGAGCTGGCTACAGCCATCACCATGATTAGCAACACTGCGGGCATCAGCCCGCTGTCCACCGGTGGCGCGCTGGCCTTGGCTGCATATTCCTCCGCAGCTGGTGCCACCTACGAGGAGCAGCACAGCCTCTTTGTGAAGATGTTTATGATCAGCGCCTTTGGTGTGCTGGTTCTGAGTATCTTCGCTTACTTTGGCCTCTATCATTGGCTGCTGTGATCGAAAAAGCGTACAAGGGCAACAGGCTTTGCTGCAAGGTGAGAGGAGCCTTAAATAAACACATACAGCCCCATAACAGCACTGGGCAAAGCCTTGCCCAGAAAGCTGATTAGGGGCTGTGTTTTTTTATGGGTCGAAAAAAGTAGAATTAATTCTTCCAAGGCACAGCCTTGCGCTCTATCCATTGCAAAAGCAGGTTAAAGATAAGTCCCAAAAGGGAGAGCACAATAACGCCGGCCATGAGTCTATCTGTTATCATCAAATCGCCGTAATGCAAAATTAAGGCACCAATGCCAACCTGCGCCGCAATCATTTCGGCTGCTACCAAAAGCAGCAGGGAGGTGCCGGCGGCAAGGCGCAGGCCTGCGAAAATCATGGGCAGTGCGTTGGGAAGAACTACACTTTTCATCGTCTTCCACCAGCTAGCGTTAAAGCTTACTGCAACTTTAATCAGCAGCGTATCCACGTTTTTAACGCCGCTATAAGTGTTCATAGCCACGGGGAAGAACACGCCCATAGCAATAATCGTTACCTTGGAGAGCTCGCCGATGCCCAGCCACAGGATAAACAGGGGCAGCAGAGCAATTTTAGGAATGGGATAAAGTGCATTGACAATGGGGTTACCAATTTTATCTGCGAGCGCCGAGGTGCCGGTTACTAGGCCCACGGCTAGGCCGATGAGGCTGCCCACAGCAAAGCCCACTAAAATACGATACATGCTGGCAGCTAAGCTCATGCCGATTTCGCCGTCGCCAATCATCACAAAGAGGGAGGAGATGATTTGACTGGGAGCGGGCAAGAAGAGCGAGGAAACAAAGCCGGCGCGGCAAATCAGCTCCCACACCAGCAGGACACCGATGATGGAAACAACGCTTACCCAATGAGGATAGCTTTTTTGCCAATGCGTCATGCGGTTGCGCACTAAATATTCTTGGTTAGCCATCCTTTTCCACCTCCATCAAAGCGGCACGCGCATCCTTGGAGATATGCTCCCAAATGATACGAATGAATTCAGCAATTTCTTCAGCATGTTCAGGCTTATCGCGGTCAGCGCGCGGAATGTCAATCGTGAGGATTTTGTTGACCTTGCCGGGACGACGACTTAAGAGCACAACTCTATCCGCTAGCATTACAGCCTCTTGGATATTATGGGTTACATAAAGCGTGGTGAGGCGCGTCTTTTCCCACAGGGTGACCAGCTCCTCCTGCATAATGGTGCGGGTCTGGGCATCCAGTGCGCTAAAGGGCTCATCCATCAAGAGCAGGTCCGGCTCGATGGCCAGCGCTCTGGCAATGCCCACCCTTTGACGCATACCACCGCTAAGCTGGTGCGGGAAGGATTTTTCAAAGCCCTTGAGTCCAACTAATTCAATATAATGCTTGATGCGTTCTTCGCGTTCATTAACAGGCATGCCAGCGGTTTCTAGGCCAAAGGCGATATTATCGTGCACATTACGCCAGGGAAAGAGTCCTGTTTCCTGAAAAACGATGCTCATGCGGGGCTCATAGCCAGCCTCGACCTCGGTGAATTTTACAGTGCCGCTGGTGGGCTCTAAGAGGCCTGACGCTATATTAAGCAGCGTGGATTTGCCACAACCGGACGGTCCTACCAATGCTACAAATTCTTCCTTGTTCACAGTCAAATTAATGTCCTGCAGAACAGAAAGCGCCTTACCGCGGTTATTGGTAAAATCCTTGCAGATGTTTTCGATTACTAGCTTCATCTAAAGTGAAACCTCCATCCTTCCATAAAGAATACTAATGAAGAAAGCAGGGAGGATTGCTCCACCCCTGCTTTAATAGGCATGAACTTATTTGGTAGCTGCTTCCTGGAAGGAGGTAATAGCTACGTCCTTGGCCTCCAGCTTGCCGGAGATAAGCTTATTAGCAGTGTACCATTTGATTTGGGTGTCGATATCGGAAGCAAGCAGCTTGCCGTTCTTGTCGATGTAGGGCAGGCCCAGCTTAATATCGGCAGCCGGGGATTTTACATATTTAGCAACGATGTTTACTACTTCGTCCAATTTCTTGGCATCTTTCTTTTCAATAGCTGCTTCATAATAGTAGTTGCAAGCCTTTACATATGCTTTCATGAAACGGGTAGCAGCGTCCTTGTTCTTCATGAATTCAGGAGAGTAGAAAATAGCGGAGGTTTGATAAGGAATCAAATCGCCAACCTGTACTACCAGTTTGCCATAGCCAGCCTTTTGTACCTTAGTAATATTGGGCTCGTTGAGGATGCAGCCATCAATTTGCTTGCTTTCCAAAGCGGCCATAACAGCGCTAAGCTTGCCCAGCGGCACGATTTCCACATCATTTAGGCTCATGCCCTGAGTTTCCAGGATGCGGCCCAGCATATATTGGAAGGTGGAGCCCTTGCTGGTGATACCAATGCGTTTGCCCTTAATGTCCTTCAGGGTTTTTACGCCTTTATTGAAGTTATCGGTGGTTACCAGCAGAGCGGAGGAGGAATATCCCTTTTGCTCACGGCCCTTGTCGGCTACGATGCCCAGCTTTTGACCATTGGCAGCCATGTTATAAAGGCTGGCGGTGA